>CAZMFH010000095.1:8520-9281 GCA_964565485.1 uncultured Verrucomicrobiota bacterium
AAACGGAAGACCGAAGAAATGGTTCATCCCTTCCTTGACGAAACAGCAAAATTGGGCGTGTTTTTCCATCTGCAGGCGCAATTATTAGCACGACACTTGCGTGGCGATTTGGATGGATATCCGCCGGTCATCTGGAGGTAATCAACAAATGATGGTTCTTGTTAGCTACGATGTATCCACCGTCGAGGCCGTAGGACGGACAAGATTAAGGCGCGTGGCCAAGACATGTTTGGATTTTGGACAACGTGTTCAAAATTCTGTGTTTGAATGTGACGTGGATCCGGCACAATTTGTTGAGTTGCAAAACAGATTAAAAAAACTGATTAACCCCGAAGAAGATAGTCTTCGGTATTATCATCTTGGAAGCAACTGGCAACATCGTGTTGAACATGTTGGCGCCAAACCGAAACTGGATTTACGAAACGATCCATTGCTGGCATAACCATGTTTTTTTGGGGATTAATGTTCCGCGAACCGGCAGCAAACATGATAAAGCACTGCGGTTCGCGGTAATTACTAATTACACAAACATAGATAGTTACAGCAAAACCCTATTTTTCTTGTTCTTTGACAACTGAATATGTTATTAGTTTCGCGGACTGACAGTATTGGCGCATTGAATGTCAGTCAGTTATGAATATGCGGTCGCCCGCCGCGTGCGGGCGTGGATTGAAACAGGGGGGTGATCTTTATAATTGTCTGATTGCCGAAGTCGCCCGCCGCGTGCGGGCGTGGATTGAAACTTGATGGAAAAGGCCGTA
>CAZMFH010000096.1:0-9244 GCA_964565485.1 uncultured Verrucomicrobiota bacterium
GGTGCAGGCCCGGGTCCGAAAACCGAAACCGGGTGACTGGGACTCCCTCCCCCCCTGTCATCTCATTTGATATATAAATTTCTCAACATTTCATGGTCAAAAAAATTGCATCGTTTTGATGGGGGAGGGGGCCGAATTGAAGAAGTGATTTATTTCGCTTATAAGGTGATTGCGTTGTTTGTGTGGTTGAAGGGCGCGGGGTGTGGCGATAAGCACAAGGAAGGGCTGTTGGCGCATGAAGGATGGCATTGTTATGGTGTGGGTTCGGATGTGAATTTATGATCACAATATAAACAGTAAAATTGATTTGTGCGCGCTTAAAGTATTTTGAGAATTAATTTGTAGGGATATTTTGAATTAAAAAAACCTTGTCAAGTCTTTTTTTTAAAATAGTATAAAAAATTATTTCCCACGCTTTCCCGTATTTTCCCATTAATTCAGAAAGACCAACAACAGGCTAAAAATCAAGCCCTGCTTGAAAAACCCGTGTTATAATTCCGTCAAAATTATCAGCATGGAGTTTGCGGATGGGCAGGGCCAATAAAGTCATTCAGATGGGAATCGCCGGAAGAATCGAGCAGTTGATCGCGTCCGGCGTGACGACATCAAAAGACATTGCCGCCAAGTTGACGGCGGATGGCTTTGTTATTTCACAGCCCACGGTAAGCCGATGGTTGCGCGAACAAAAGGAAAGCCGCCGAGAGACAGCGCAGAATATCGTCCGGGAACACGTCGAAAAAACGGTTCCTGCGGATTTGGACGCCCTGGAAGAGATGGAGTTGCAATGTCTGTCCTGGGCCAAAGAAAACAATGATGAGTTTGCGTCCCGCCTCGCCGGGCGGCGCGTGGCTGATCATCTTCCCATATGGGTTGATGTTATTATCGGCGCCAAAGCGTCCACGTATGAAACGCCGGAAGACGCGGATAAAGCCCTGGTCGAAGCCGTCAAACAAATCATGTCCCAATGTCTGGGATGGATTGCCGATGATATCACTCTGCAAAAATCACGGTTGTCTGCGATGCGCATGGCCGCCATGATCATCGACCTGAAGCTGAAACACGCTATTGGTGGCGAAGGCGGCAGTAATATTTGGATTGGCGGATCAGAGCCTGGTGCGTCTTCGGCGCCGCAAGCGCCATCGGATAAAAACGGGCCGCGTCTGTTGTCATTCCCCGCCCAGGAAGGAGACTAAGGCATGCGCCCACCTTTGAAATTATCCCTGTCTCCAACCCAACTGGACTTCGTACAATCCCGGGCGCACATTAATCACTTAATCGGCCCTATGGGTGAGGGTAAGACGCATTGCGGCGTGGCCGGTTTGATTTATCATGCCGCGGATTGCGGCATCAACCTCCGAGCGGCCATTGTCCGGGATACCCATCAGAACATCAAGACATCCACGGTAACATCCATTCAGGAGATTCTGGGAGACTGGGTCACCTTCAAAGACAATTACAAAAAAATGTATATCCGGACGCGGCCGTCGGTGGAAGTTGATCTATTTGGTATTGATGACCCCGCGTCCATCAGTAAGTTGCAAGGGCCGGAATACGGTCTAATCTGGCTGGAAGAGCCGGCGCCGATTCACGAGCGGGCCAACGCGGGCCTGCCCAAGGAAGTGTTTGATCTGGCGCTGGCGCGCTGCGGAAGACAGAAGGGATCGAAGCCCAGGCTGCAAATCACACAAAACCCCGGCGACGAAACGCACTGGTCCACGGATCTGCTGGACGCCCCGGAAGATTTCATGGTGGCCGAAGACGGGACGATTATTCAAAAAAAGACCTTTCGTATTCCCAAGGGAGAAAATACGCATCTGACGGCTCTGCAGCGCGCGATGAATATGGCCGCGTTCAAGGACGATCCGGGGAAATGGGCCAGATACGTTGAAGGTAAGATCGCCACGGTTCAGATCGGAAAATCCGTGACGCCCGGATATGATCCACAAACGCATTTTTCACAACGGATTCTTCCTGTTTATCCCAATGTGCAATGTGTGCGAAGCTGGGATGGGTATCAACATCCATGTTGTATTATCGCTCAATATAATCCGCATGGGCAGTTGGTGATTCACGATGTGCTGACGGGCGATGGGATAGGCGTTCAGGAGATGATTAAGGAACAACTTCTCCCGTTAATGGCCTCCTCAAAGTACGCAGGCAAAATTCCATTTTCGCGTAAATCCTATCGGGAAGAGCCGCCATGGAGAGATGTTGGCGATCCGTCTATGCGGACGCCGGATCAGTCCACAGCGCGCACGAGCGCCGCAAAAATCATCGAACAGCAATTACAAACGCGGTTCGAGCCCGGACCCACACGCTGGCCTAACCGGCTGGAACCGCTGGCCCCGGCGCTCAAGTGGCACCTCAATGCCGGAACGCCATCGATCGTCCTTTCCGCATCCGCTGTCGCCTTGCATAAGGCGCTGCGCGGAGGATGGCATTACAAGACCGATAATTCCGGGCATGTGATCGGTAAACTACCTATGAAAAATGAACACAGCCATCCTGGAGATGCCTTTAGTTACATGATTGCCGCGCTCATGCCGTTCAATGTCCGCGCGGACTTTCAGCGCAAGGAGAAGGCGGCGCGCATGAGCCGGGCGATATCGTACGGCATGGGCATGGAGAATGTTCATCGGCTTTAAGGAGAGGTGATGATTAAAGGAAAAAAGGACCGTTTCTGGGAAATGCGCAAAGCCGCTGGACCATACGGCGACGAGGACGGCGGATCCAGTGAGATTTTCAAATGCACGGGCTGCGGGGCGGAAACGTCTCCGGATCAGGGGTGGAACGGCGAACCGTCCAAACACAACTGCCATCCAGGCTGCCCATGTCAGCAAAGCGACTGGAAAATCGGATCAAGCCGTGCCTATCGTAATAACTTTGACCGAATTTTCCCCAACGCGCCGGGAGCAGGATTGTAATATGATGCAATTACAAGACCCCAATATCAATTTATTGAACCGCAAGTCAGCCATTGACCGACTGGACCAGACGGCCCTGCAGGCGATCATGGACGAGCAGGAGCTAAAAGAGCGCACGGAGGCCGCGCAGGCTTACGCTGGAGAGGATGAAAAGCACTTTGTTGATTATTTGCGCGACTGCGTGAAGCAATCCGTTCAGGCCAATAAGGACATCCGTAAGGTTCAGGACCATTGCTGGCGCGTTTATAAAGAGAATGAACCAGTCAATTACGCAAAGAAAGAACCCTGGCAGGCACGCACAATTGTTCCCAAGCCGTTTGCAACGGTTCAATACGGCGCCAGTGCCATCAAGAAAGCCTTTACACCAAAATTCCTTTCCCTGGAAAATGTTCGTCCCGGAAATGAAGCTGCCGGCGAGTTTTGGAAGAAGGTGATGGAGTATCAACTCAACGAGCAGCACGCCAAGTTCGTGCTGCGCTTTACGGACGCAACGACCATGGCGCTGGCCGTCGGCATCAGCATGGAAATGATTCCGCGCTGGGTGCCGGGCCGCGGCCTGGAGTTTGTCCTGATCGAACCATGGAAGATTCACCGTGATCCGGACAGTCTGTCGCGCGATTGCCAAAGCGGTATGTACTGGATTCACCAAGAATGGCTGGACTGGTACGTCCTGAAGCAAAGCGAAGCCTCCGGGCGTTATACCGGCGTCGATCGCGTCAAAACGGAAGACTATACGGAACCGGAAAATGATTTACTGACGAAGGAGGCGATTTTCTCCCGCAAGGATATGTTGTGGAACCGCTCCACTTATCGCCGGATGATCCTGACGTCGGAATTTTGGGGCACGGTTTTGGATAAAAAAGGAAACCTGCTGCTTCCCAATGCAACCTTTACCGTCGCCGGAAACCGCATTATTCAGCTTCCGCGCTCTATTGTCTATCGGCAAATCCGCTGGCCCGGCATGGCCTTTTCTCCCCTGCCGGATTTATTGAAATTTGGCGGCCGCGGGCTTCTGGAAGGGATCATGTCGGTTTGGGAGGCCATGTGTAACCTGATGTGCCTGCACCAGGACAATCTGCAATGGCTGGTAAACCCAATGACAGAGATCAACGTGGATGCGCTGCAGTTTCCGGAAGACGCGGAAACCTGGCCCGGCAAGGAATACCTGGTGAAGGATACTATCGCCGGACAACAGGCTGTTCGAACGGTCGATCGTCGCAGTGTCACCAATGACGTGCTGGCCAACATGCAGTTTTTTGATCAGAATTTTCAGCGCGGATCGTTTGTGACCGATGCTGTGCAAGGCCTGCCCGGATACCGCAAGGACATGACCTATCGGGAGGCGGCCATGAATTTAGATCAGGCGATGGCCGTTTACAGCCTGATGGGTGAAAACATTGAGCAGGGCGCGATTGAATCCATCGTCGCCGCAGTGGAGCTGGTTTATCGTCATGCTGGTTATAACGATTATCTGACGATGTTCAACGCCGCCGATCTGGCTAAAATGGGCATTCAACCGGACCCGGATGCCGAAAATGGCGTTTCCGGCGTCCCGCCGCTGGACGGGTCTTTCCATGTGAGCGGCATTCAGGCCCTGATGCGTGAAAATGAAACCATCGCTAATTTAAAAGAAACGGTGATCCCCCTGGCCAACACGCCGCGATTTGCGCCGTATATCAAACCCTATGCGGTATTGAAATCACTGGAAACCCGCGTCAACCTGAAAGACGAGCAGGTCTTTGTATCGGAAGCCGAGGCCAAGCAGATTGAAGCGGGAGAGTACGAAGCCATGGCTAAGCAAAAACTGGCCGAAGAGAAACAGCAGGATCTGGCGGAAGCCTCCGCCATGTTGGAGATGGCCAAAAAAATGGATGCACAGCCGCAGCCCGGATCGAACCCCAAGACGCAGGAGGAAGGATAATGCCACAACAGGGCGCTGAAATTGATATTGTAACGGGAAACCCTATTCTTCTTAAGCAGGAAGAGGCGGATCAGGAGCGCCAGGCGGCACATGAAGACCGTTTGGCCCAGCAGGCGCAATATGCGGAATTACTCCGATCCGAACCGGGAGAAAAACTAATCCGCATCCTGGAGGGGCATCTGACGCAACGGATTGTTGAACTGGTGCAGGCCGATCCGCAGGCTTCGGCCTATGTCAAGATATTGAATGAGTTGGGCATCCGCGAATTTGTCGGCCGCCGCGCTACGCAGATTCTTATGAACCGCTACCTGAAGCGAAAGGAAGCGGATGCACCATAATCCATAGTGAATTTCTGAAATTCACGGGACGCCCTCCCTGATCAGGAGGAGCAGCCAAAAAAAACGGGGACTCGTCGGCGCCGACCCGGCACGAGTTCCTGTTTTTTTTGGCGCAAACATAATCGCTTGGAACAGGCCCCGGAATATCCGGACTACGCCGTCAAGGGAGGATATAACATGAAAAACGAAGAACAAGCAGCACCCCCTGTTAGCAGTGAACAGGACAGTGTCACGGATCTGGATCGCATCATGACGGACGGACGCGCCTCTTTTGATGACGTCGTCGCACCGGAGGATGCCCGGACGGCGTCGCCCGCCCAGGAGGCCGATCTTTTGGTCGGTGAACCGGGTAGTGATTTATTGCCGTCGCAATCCGAAGCCAAACCCCAGGAGCAAGCAGCGCCACCGAACCCACCCGCTCCGCCCGCGCAGCCGGCAACGCCCGAGCCGCCGCGGTTTAAAAGTCACGAAGAAGCAGAAACGGGCTATAAAAATTTACAGCGGGATAAGACCATTGTTGATCAGCGCGTCAAAGCGCTGACGGAAGAGATCCAGCGCATCAAGTCGCAGGAGCAGATGAAGCAGGACCGCGAAGCGGAAGAGACGGCCTTTATGGGCTTCGCCCAAGCCCGGAATGAACAGGCGCTGAAAGAGATCGACGAGCTGGACCCGGACGATCCGGAATACCGCAAGAAAGCCGCGTCCGCCTGGGCGCGAGCCAACAAGGACATCCGGTATTTTTCCAATACCTCCGGAAAACCGCCGCAATCGGGAATCCCCGCGCAAAATCAGCAGCCAGCGCCTCCGGCGCCCGCCGCTTTGCCGCCGCAGGCTGATCAGGACGCGTCGGCTGAAGCCGTTTCTTATGTGAAAGAAAAGTTGACCGCCGCCAAAATCCCCCAGGACGATTTGCTTTTTTGGAAAATCGCCCGGGATGTGCCGGCCACGGACCCACAGGGCAAGCCGCTTGATTTGGATACCCAGATCAACTTGGCTATTGCCGAAACCCAAAACTACCGCGCAGCCATTCTTGGCAATACCGGCATATCGCCTGACGCCGCGGCCGAAGCGGACCGCAAGGCGCGCGCCACACAGGCGCAGCATTTGCCGCTGGGACGCTCGCCCGCCGACCGGGCCGCCGTGACACCACCCGCCGCGCCCGTGAGCATGACGGATGCCATCAGCTTTGCCCAGGAGCAGCGCAGATTATAATTTACAAGGAGGATCACAATGGGCAAGACCTATACATGGAATTATGACGCCACATCCGGCGTTTACAAGTCACACGCACTTTCCGGCGATCTTTTGAAGCTCTCCGCACTGAAATGGAAATTTGTTCCTTTCACCAAAAAGATCACCGCGTTTGGCCGGAAGATGGGTGAAACCATTACCCTGCCGTACTATAAGCCGCTTACCGAACCCACCTCGGCGGAACTGGAAGAAAAAACCAGAATTCCCATCGATCAGCTCCAGATGAGCACCTATTCGATGACGATCAAGGAATGGGGCCGGGGCGTCGAATTTACCTCGCTGGCGGAAGACCTGTCCGCCCTGTCGCCCAATGAAGGCGCACAGAAGGCCCTAAAGGACCAGATGAGCCAGAGCATGGACGCTGCCGCGGCGGCCGCCTTTACCGGCACGCATGCCAAATGCTGCTATATCCCGACCACGCTTACCGCCGGGACGATGGATGTTGACGGAACCCCGTCCACCACGGCACTGGTCAATCTGACCAAGGATCACCTGGGTGTTATCCGCGATTATCTGGCCAATGACCTGCACGCTCCGTTTTACGAGGGCGAATGGTATATCGGCCTGTTCGCCACCAAGGCGCTGCGCGGGCTCAAAAACGACCGGGTTATCCAGGCGTTTAATATGTACCTGCAGAAAGGCGATCTCTTGTATCGCGGCGAAATCGGCAATGTCGAATCTATCCGCCTGGTGGAAGTCAACCACGAAGCGGCTCTTTCCAACGGCGTTGGCTCCGGCTCCGTTCTGGGCGAAGGCGTCGTGTTTGGTGAAGATGCCGTCGGCCGGATCGAGATCGATTACCCGCACCTGCGCGCCGACATGAATTACAAGGCCGATTTTGGCCGCCGTCGCGCTGTTGCCTGGTACGGGACCGTTGCGTTTGATGTGCTTTTCCAGAGCGCGACCGACCGTGAATGCCGCATTGTCAGAGTCGGATCGGCGTAAACAGCCCGAAGGCTGAAGACTGAAGGTTGAAGACTGAAGGAGAAAAAACCCCTTCGGGCTTCAACCTTCCAATCCCTAACCATTTTATAAGGAGGAATTCGATATGTTGAGATCAGATCATCCCATTGCCCTGCCGTGCGTCTATAAGGTCGATTATGACGATGTTTCCGGTATTGACCTTGATCAGAGCGCCGGAGATGTGGCTGTATTTACCATTCCCTTCCGCTGCCAGATTGTTCTTGCCGCATTGGCGATTTCCGAAGTCTGCGCCGGAACGACACCCGGGCAGGTGGATTTTGACCTGCGCCCGACCATCGGGTCAGATACAGATCGCGGAGCCGCCGACATCGCCCATTTTCTGATGGGAACCACGGCAGCCGGTAAGGTGCTGTATGACAAGGTAGCCGTCGGTACCGTGCTGGAACCGGGGCAGGAAGTTGTTGTGGAAATCAAGGTTCAGCCCGTGACCAACGCCTCCGGCCATTTCTACCCGATCTTGCTGGTGGAGCATCTGCCGGAAACACTGGCCAATCTCGATGACATGGTGGAGACGGCGTAAAGTAAACCCAGGCCAGCGGCGATAGGCGAAAGGCAATAGGTAAAAAACCTATGGCCCATAGCCTATAGCCCTTAGCCTATAACCCATAACAAAGGAGAATGAAATATGGCAGCCATTACTTCCAGTGACGTCACCGTAACCGTGGCCGCGGGCGACCGCGAGATTGCGGGCGGCGGCGCCTTTAAAAACCTGACCCTGGCTACCGTGGTATTCGGTGACGGATCGCTGACCTATCCCACAGGCGGCGTTCCTCTTCCGGCCATCGGGAGCTTTGGTTTGCGCGGCGGGATTGATGCCGCAATCCTGATTCCGCCGTCCGGCGATGGCTTTGTCTATAAATATGACAAAGCAAACCACAAAATATTGATTTATTCCCAGGGCTTCAGAACAGGGTCCACGGCGACAGATGTTTGCGCCAACGGAGCCTTGATCGAAGACAGCGCCGCGGCCGAGACGGTAATTCGCGCATCCGGCACGGCCAAAGATACCACGTATGACATTGGTCCACTGCGTGAACTGCCGGCGGCAATTACCCCCGCAGCCACGACGCTGCAAATGTTGGTTATCGGCTCTTAACCCGGCCGATGGCGAAAGGCAAGTGGCGATCATTTGCCTTTCGCCACCACCCTATAAACGAAAGGATTAAGATCATGGCACAAATTCTATATGTCAAAATACCCGGCGGCGGACAGAAGCCGGTTCAGATTCTGCGCACCTGGTTAGACGCATCGGGCAAGTCGGTTTATCTGCATGCCAACGGTCGCTATGCTTACAAGGATGGCGCGCCGCTGAAATCTCCCGACGAGCTGGATTTGATCAGCGACCGCGGTCAGCGGACGTTGGCTAAGGCCTGGTGGGAGCGTTTCGGCCGCAAAGAATCGGCTGAATACTATGCCGCATTGGACGCAAAGCAACTGGAAGCAGCCGGTGATTTTCAGGAAGGCAGTATGGACACCAGCGACTTGGACGCCATCCTCTATGTTCGACGTCCAACTGGGAAAAAGAAGGGCGCCGTTACGTCTCCGCATGCCTGGATGGAATGGTTTACCAAACGTCCGGACTGGTGGGGACAGGCCAAGAAGGTTGATTTCGCGGATTATGCGTATGAGATGACGGACGTTATGGCCGAGGACCAAGCCGGGACATCAGCCGATGTTGATGAGATGTCCAGACTGTCGGCTTCCGCGTCTTCAGCCGCTCCAGCAGGTTTTTAAGCCATGTCCGGCGACATTACGGATCTTCCGGTTCGCCGCTGCCCGGCCTGCGGTCTGGTATTTGTAGAAGATAACCAGATGTATCTGGAGCC
>CAZMFH010000097.1:0-4018 GCA_964565485.1 uncultured Verrucomicrobiota bacterium
TTCCGTACGAAAAATTATTTCTGAAAATTGAAGTGCCGCCTCCTCCCAACACGATCGTATGCGGCATAGCATTTTATAATGTTATCCACGAATTAGGCACGTTTGACAAAACAGGCGCCTTTACACTTCTGGGTTATCTCACGATGAACGGCCTGGAAAAGTCCAGGCCAAAACCGGCCGATATTATCTGGGCAGGCTGCGCATCGCCGTGGATTGCTTTGCATGAATTGCTGCCAGCTGCCGGAAGATATCGCATCGGCATTAAAAGCTTCAGCTTGCGTGTGGCGATTGATGGTGGGTATTTCCATTCTCTGGTTGAAGCGCTCGTTGCGCCGCAACCGGAAATTCAAGCTAAAAATACCCGTCGCCTCGTGTTTCTGAACGAGGTGGAACCGGCGCGCGACACATTGCATTTTGAGATTAACATTAACCCGGCAGAGCCGGAACCATAAAGGATTGCTATTTAAAGTTCGCATGGCTTAAGCCGTTGGCCAAGCTTGCGCTTACAGACGCTGTGCCTATGAAAACAGATTGTCATCCGGATCAGGCGCGCATGTATCGCATGATGTATGCCATTCGCCGCTTTGAGACGCAGGTCAAACAGCTTTATCGAACCGGCGAAATTTTTGGCGCCGTCCATCTCTGCATTGGCCAGGAAGCTGTGGCGGTTGGCGTTTGTTCGGCGTTGCGCGATGATGATTCTGTGTTCAGCACGCACCGTGGGCATGGCCATCTGATTGCCAAAGGCGGCGACATCAAGGCTGTCCTGGCTGAACTGATGGGGCGCGCGGCCGGTTGTTCGCGCGGTTGTGGAGGCTCAATGCACCTCTTTGACCCCAAGATAAGTTTTATGGGCAGTAACGGCATTGTCGGCGCGGGCTTGACGCTTGCGCTGGGCGCTGCGTTTGCGGCTCAATATAAGGGAACGGATGCCGTTAGTGTCGTTTTCTTCGGCGATGGCGCCGCGCAGCAGGGAACATTTCATGAAGCTTTGAATTTGGCCGCGCTTTGGAAACTGCCCTATATTGCTGTTTGTGAAAATAATTGTTATGCGGCCACCACGCCGACACGCTGTGCCGTGCCGATACAGGATATTGCGCCGCGCGCGATTGGATATGGAATACCGGGAGTTGTCGTGGACGGCAACGATTGCCCGGCGGTTTATCAGGCGGCGCTTGAAGCTGTGGCGCGCGCCCGCGCCGGCCAAGGGCCGACGCTGCTGGAATGCAAAACATATCGGATTGAACCGCACTGCGGCATTCTTGCCGACAATCGTCCGGATGGCGAACGTGAGGAATGGTGTGTTGATGCGCGCGATGCCATCGCGCGAATGCAGTGTGCTGCCGGTCTGGACGAAGCTTCGTCTGCGGCCATTCGCAGTGATGTGGAGCGGCAGATTGCCGAGGCGGTTGATTTTGCGCGCAATGCGCCTTTGCCGGATGTGGAGGAATTTATCAGGGAGCATGTTGGCGTATGAGAGATTTGCAATATATCCAGGCTATCAATGAGGCGATGCACGAGGAAATGCGCCGCGACGATTCTGTTTTTGTGATTGGCGAGGACGTGGACCAATATGGCGGTGTGTTTAAAGCTACAGTTGGGTTATGCGAGGCTTTTGGCGCCAGGCGTGTACGTGGGACGCCGATCTCGGAAGCTGCCTTTACCGGCCTGGCTGTGGGCGCGGCGCTGAAAGGGCTGCATCCCGTTGTGGAATTCATGTATTTCGATTTTGTCGGGGTGGCGATGGATCCGCTCATCAATCAGATGGCCAAATTAAGAACGATGTCCGGCGGACAGCTTAATGTGCTGATGACTGTGCGGGCGCAGACTGGTGCGCGTACACGCGAAGCCGCCCAGCATTCCAACAGCCTGGAAGCGTGGTTTGTGCATGTGCCGGGGATCAAGGTTGTTATGCCGGCAACGGTTTACGACGCCAAAGGCTTGTTGAAAGCGGCCATTCGCGAGCCGGCGCCGGTGCTTTACATTGAAAACCGCTTGTTATATTACGAAACGGAAAGCGTGCCGGAAGACGAATGGCTTGTGCCGTTGGGCCAGGCTGAAATCGCGCGGCAGGGCAAAGACGTTACTGTTGTGGCTCTGGGCTGGACACGCCGCCTGGCGCTGGCGGCAGCACAAGAATTGGCGGATAAAATTGATCTTGAGGTTATTGACCCGCGCAGTTTGCAACCCTTCGATTTGCAAACTGTTTTGGGTAGTGTCGAAAAAACAGGGCGGCTGATTGTGGTTCATGATGCGCCGGCGCGCTGCGGGTTCGGGGCGGAAGTTGTGCGGCAGGTTGTCGAAAACGGCTTTGATTATCTTGATGCTGAACCGATTGTTGTTGGCGGTCTGCCTGCGCCCATGCCGTTTAGCCCTGTACTGGAAGACGCTTGTGTGGTAACCAAGGCTGCAATCGTGGCGGCTATTCGCAAAGTGTTGAATGCATAACAACGGGTGGACATGAATAATATTCGTCTTGACGGAAAGAATGCTTTGGTTACTGGCGCCGGCCGAGGGTTGGGGCAGGCTTTTGCGCATACGCTTGCCGATGCCGGAGCCAATGTGGCAATTGCGGATATTCTCCCCGAAAATGCGGAAAAAGTTTGCGCTGAAATACGCGCCAAAGGCCGGCGGTCGGTGACCATTCATGCCGATATCAGCAAAACCGAAGATGCCGGGCGCATGGTCAGTGAAACCATTGCGGCGCTGGGCAGTCTTGATATTTGCGTCAATAATGCCGGTGTGGCGTTGCCGATCAAGCCTGCCCTGGAAATTCAGGAGCGCGAATGGGATTGGCTCATGAACATCAACCTGAAAGGAACCTTTTTCTGCGCCCAGGCTGCCGCCCGCGCCATGATGCCGAACCGAAGCGGTAAAATTATTCTGATCGGCTCGATTTGCGGGCATATCGTCTGGCCCGCACCGCAGTCGGTTTACAGCATATCCAAGGCTGGGGTTGTGCATATGACCAAATGTCTGGCGGCTGAATACATCAAGCATGGCATACAAGTCAATTGTATAAGTCCGGGCGTAACCCGCGTCGAAAATCTGTTTCCCGAAGTCATATCGGTCTATCTGCAAACCGCGCCGGTTGACCGAATTGGGGAAGCGAAAGATCTGCAAGGCGCAATGCTTTACCTTGCCTCAAACGCCTCCGATTTCATGGTCGGGCAGGAACTTATCGTTGATGGCGGATATACGATCATGTGATCTGTCGCTCACATTCCCCGCTGTGATGAGGTCAGAATTGCGCCTGTTTTGGAAACAGACGCTGACAGATGGCGCGCGGATAATTTTCACTGTCGCCGAGAAAATGGCGTTCCAGTGCGGCATAAGCCGCGCCTTTTGCAAAGGAATTGGTTGCCGTTTTGCCGGGGTTGATGGAGAGCATTTGGCTTAACGGCTCAAGGCATTGCTTGCGCAGGGTTGCTTCCAATGGCGCGGCAAACAAGTCTCCGGCTTGTGTTAGTTGCCCGATGTAAACCACCTTGCCTATGCCAAGAATCATGAGGGCGTGTGCAACGGCCTTGCCTAAAGCTTCTGCGGCTTCGCGGATGGCCAGAATGGATAATTTATGGCCGCGTTTTGCCGCCAAAATGATTTGTTCCAACCCTGAATGAGATGAATGCAGACGCCATATTTCCGCTTCTTCTGCAAGCAGGTTAAGGCGCACTTTTTTCACAATGGCGTCTCCGCCGGCAATGGTTTCCAGGCAGCCTCTTCGTCCGCAACCGCATATTGCTCCATTAATGTCAACGATCAGATGTCCCAATTCGCCGCTGACAGGAGTGTTGCCGCGCCATAATTCGCCTTCGCGGATTACCGACATGCCAATGCCGCGGTCAACCGTGATGAAAACCGCCGTCTCGTTCTTTCGGTTGGCGTTGAACGTATGTTCGGCAAGACAAGCCGCCTCGGTTTTGGTCAACAATGTTACGGGTAATCCGGTTTTTTCTTCAAGAGCTTGACGTAACGGTATGTTCTCCCATCCGGGGAGCCATGCGGAATAGACCGAATG
>CAZMFH010000097.1:4028-9159 GCA_964565485.1 uncultured Verrucomicrobiota bacterium
TGCCGAGCACAAGGTTTTTGAGCGGTTTTTGGTTTAGTGTATCAGAAATTGTTTGCGCAATAAATTGTTTGCGTTGCAGTCCTTGAGTTTTTTCGGGAACGGCAATTGTCGTTTGATATATGTCCGTGCCGGTGCTGTCTGTTGCCAGGAGGCGCAATGCTCCGGCATTGTGATCCACGCCCAGGCCTATGTATCGTTTTGCTTTCAGGCGCAGCGGTATTTTCCGCTTGCGATCGGAAACATCTTCCTCAATTGCTTGTGTTTTCAGCAGTTTTGCGCAAATCTTGCCGACGGTGCCTTCCCGTATTTTCAGGCGTTCGGCAATCTCGCTGCGCGTGGCCGCATGCTCGTAAAAAAGCATTTGGATAATCCGGCGTTCAGTATGGGTGGTGCGTTTCATTTCCAAAGCTTTAACCTACAGTAATTGCCCGAAAAAACAAGAAAATTTGATTGATATCGAGGGGGTTTGCCAGTCTGCGTCATGTTCGAAAAAGACGGCTCGGCCGGGACGCTTCGCCCCATCATTTATGGCCAAATGTGGCTTTGGTGGGGCGAGACCTCCGGGCGAGCTGCCGAGCATGACGCAGCCCTGCGGAATGACGCGGGGCTGAGGGGTTTTGATTGACTGTTCCGCGGGGAATTAATATGGTTGACTGCATTTGGGAAAGGAAATGCTATGCCATCCGGCAAATATCAAGAGCTTGTGGAGATCAAGCGCAAGGCTGTTGTTGAGTTTCGGCTGGGCGCGGGAGTTTGTGCGCTTTGTCCCGATATGGGCGGACGCGTTTTCGGCGAATTAAACGGGCTTGCTCTGCATCGGATTGATTTGGCCGCCGTTCGCGCGCCGAACCGGCCTTTCAACAATTTCGGCGGCGGCAATTTCTGGCCGGCGCCGGAAGGCGGGCCTTTTGGGTTCAACTACTGCGGCAATGAATGGTTTGTGCAGGCTTGCATTAATAATCAACCTTTTCAGATTCAAACTGCAGATGCGCGTTCGGCTTGCTTGCAGAAAAAAATTACGCTGCTCAATCGCGCCGGTTGTGCCGTGCCGGTTGAGATGCGCCGCGCTTTCCGGATTGAGGAGAAGCTGCCGGACGAATTGCAGCAATATGAATTGGCCGGATTCCTGGCTTATCAAACTGAGGACTCTTTTGCCGTCCTGGAAGATGTCGGCGCGGACAAGGCTTTGCTGGCTTCATGGACCTTGGAGCAATTTGACGCCAACGAACGGACGATTTCGTTTGGCGTGGTTGAAAATCCGGAGCTTGCGCTAAACTTTGATTTTTATGAGCATCCGGGCGGGTTAATCGCTTATCATAAACACGGTTTTACTTATCAGACCAACGGCCGGCGTAAAGGCCAGATTGGCATACGGCGGGCGGCAGCGGCGCGCCGGCTTGGTTTTTATGATGAGAGCAGACGGCTGGTTTGTCTGCGCGAAAATTGCGCCGTCCGGGATGGTGTTTACTTTAACATTGCCGATAATGATCAGAAGGCAGGCCCTTATGCGGCGGCGGATAACTACAGTATTTTCAATTCAGACCCCGATATGGCCGCTTTTGAGCTTGAAACGATCGGGCCGGCAATCTTGGAGGGCGGATTGCTGAAGGGGTCCGAGCTGGTTTCCCGCACGATTTTTGTTATGTTCCGGGAAGTTGCGGCTCTGCGCGATTTTATCGAACGGATGCTTGGTTGTTCGCGCGAGCTTTAAGCGGAAGCGCCAGACGGCTATGAATTGGAAAAGGACTTTTGTTTTTGCTTTTTTTGCCCAGATTTTCGGCATTATGGGGATTTCCTTTGCCACACCTTTCCTGCCGTTTTTTGTGGCGGAGCTTGGTGTGGATGTTGTCGGCAAACAGGCTTTCTGGGCTGGCATCATTTTGTCGTCCCCAAGCCTGACGTTTGCGGTCGTTTCGCCGATCTGGGGTATTTTTGCCGATCGCTATGGGCGTAAACGCATGGTTTGTCGGGCCATGCTTGGCGGCGCAATCACCCTGCTTTTGATGGCGTATGTCCAAACCATTCCGCAATTGGTGCTCTTGCGCCTTTTTCAGGGTATATTCAGCGGCTCATTAACAGCCAGTATTGTCCTGGTGGCCAGTGTGGTTCCGCAAAATCGCAGCGGCTTTGCGCTTGGCATGATGCAGGCGGCGGTTTCAATCGGCCACGCTGTCGGTCCGCTGATCGGCGGGTTTGCGGCCGATGCGCTTGGCTACCGCGCCAGTTTTCAGATTGGAGCTTTGCTGACTTTTATCGGCGGATTGATGGTGTTCTTCGGCATACGTGAGAATTTTGTGCGTGCGTCGAATGCATCCGCCTCTGCTCCGGGTCCGGGCTTTATGAAGATTATTTTGATCCCGGGTTTTTTGATCAGCGTTCTGGTGATGTTTGGTGTTCGCCTGAGCAACAGCATGGCGAGCCCGTCGTTTCCGCTCATTGTCAAGGAGATTATCGGTTCTTCCGCAGCCCTCAACAGTATTGCGGGGTCTGTGATTGCTGTTGCGGCGCTGACCGGGGCGATTGCCGCCGCGCTGCTTGGGCATATAGGGGATCGGGTGGGGCGCCGGTGTGTCTTGATCGGATGTTGCGTGGTCGCCTGTCTGGCCTCTGTCGGGCATTTTTTTGTGGCAAGTTTGCCGGCCTTGTTCTTGGTGCGCATTCTTTTTGGCTTTGCTGTGGCAGGCATGCTGCCTGCCGCCAATGCCGTGATTCACGGCATTATTGATAAGCGCTCAATCGGCAAGGCCTACGGCCTGTCTTCCTCCATCAGCATTTTGGGGAATGCTGTCGGCCCTTCTTTGGGAGGGTTTTTGGCCATGCAAGCCGGATTGCGAATGCCATTTCTGTTTACCGGCATTGCCCAGATGTCCATGGCTGTTTTGATCATGCTGTTTTTTAAAGAGCGCCAAACCGCCGTGAAAACGGGGCAGTCCTGAGAGAAACAGTTCTGGATGGTCGGATTTAGCCGATTTGGCGCGCATGCAGTTTGGCGTAATATCCCTGCTGGGCAATCAATTTCTCATGGGTGCCCTTTTCCGTAATGACGCCGTTCTCCAGAATGCAGATTTTATGGCAACGCCTGGCCAGGGAAACGCGCTGGGTTACGATGACGGCTGTTTTGCCGGCCAGAATGCGCGAGAGCGTTTCCTGAATGCGGCGTTCGGTTTCCGCATCGAGCGCGGAAGTGCAGTCGTCGAGCAGCAGAATATCGGGTTTGGTCAGAAGCGCGCGCGCCAGGGAGAGGCGTTGTTTTTGGCCGCCGGAAAGGCTGTGCCCCTTTTCGCCGAGCAGTGTTTCATATTTGACCGGAAGTTGCATGATAAAATTATGCAGCTCGGCGGCCTGGGCGGCGGCGATGATATCCTTCGGTTCGGCCTCAGGCATGCCGTAGCAAATATTGTCGCGAATTGTTCCGCTCAAAATTTGCGCTTCCTGGGGAACGAGCGCCGTTTGACGGCGCAGGGACGTCAGCTTGATGTTTGATAAAGGCAGGTCGTCAAATCTGATTTCACCGGCGTCCGGCTCGAAAAGTCTGACCAGCAGATGGAGCAGGGTGGTTTTGCCCGCGCCGCTGGCGCCCATGATTCCGAGCCAGGTGCCGGCGCGGATGGAAACGGAGACATTCTGCAGCACCGGCGCCGCTTCTTCCGTATAGGCGAACCGGATGTGATTGATGCTGATGCCCTGCCTTAGAGGCGAGGGCATCTTGACGGCCTTGGGCGCGTCGCTGATGGTGATGGGTTCATCCAGTATTTCGGCCAGGCGGTTCAAATAGACCAGCAGATTGGAGACGGTTACATTAAGGCGGCTCAGTTGCAGCGCCGGCGCAAACAAGGCATTGGCGGTGCCCCAGGCATACATCATCTGACCCAGCGTGATGGCGCCATGCAGAACCTGCCAAACGCCGTAAAGGAATAAAACGCCGGTGCTGGCCATGCCGCTCAGCAGTTCGGCGCCGTGTCCGCTGGCGCCGCTGATCCGGTTCTGGGCGAGCGTGTCGCGCAGATAAGCGGCAGCCAGACGGTGAAACACCAGGGCTTCCCTTGGTTCGCGTCCGTAGGCTTGAATCATTTTAACGCCATCCAGTTTTTGCGAGACAAGTCCGTAAAGGCAGGCGTTGGTATGGCTGATTTCGATGTTGGTTCGTTTCAAGTAGGGGCGCGCTTTGCGGTAAATGAGCAGATAAAACGGCAGAAAAAACAGCAGAATCAGGGCCATGCGCCAGTTGATGATCAGCAGGAGCATGAATCCCAGCAAAATGCTGGTAACCTGCGAAGCAACACTGATAATCAGGGTGAGCAGGTGGGTCGAGACATGGCTGACATCCGAAAGAATGCGCGCCATTAGGCGGCCGGGAGTCTGGTTGTTCTGATATTGCAGCGACAGGCGCATGACCTTGTCGTGGATGTCTTCGCGCAGGCGCGCGGTGATGGCCTGGCTGATGCGGATGCGCTGGCGGGCGGAGAAACGAAAGGATAAATTGCTGGCGATGAGCGTCAGCAGGTAAAGCGCAAAAATAAAACCCAGGCGTCGGGCTGCGCCGGGCGGGCGCGGCGCGATCATTTCGCCGCGATCAAGCCGCCGGTCCAGTCCCGCCTGTCGGCGCGGTTCGCCTTTGCTTTCTTTCTCCAATGCGTAACGCAGGGTGGAACTTTCCCGTTTAACGCGCGGTTTTTCCGCTGCATGGCCTGTTTGAGGCGCAATAACCAGAATTGAATCAACCACGATTTTGCTGTAATAAGCCAGCAGATAGAATGAACCGCAATATTCGAGCGTGGCCAGGAGCGCGCAGAGCGCCACCATGCCGCGAAACGGTTTGAGATAGGTGCGGATAAAACGCCATAAGAGGGCGGTTGACCCAATTCGGCGATCACGGGCGCGATGGGGCGGACGATAAGCCATGTGGCGGTGATGGCGGCTTAGCATCATTCATCCTCCATCACGCTTTTGCCGAGATGCCGTGTGTATAATCTTTGGTAGCGTCCATTCGGAATGGTCATCAGCTCTGCGTGCGCGCCGATTTCCTGAATGCGGCCGGCGCTCATCAGCACAATGCGATCGGCATTGCGGATCGTGCTCAGGCGGTGCGCCACGATGAATGAAGTGCGGTCTTCGAGCACACGCTGCATGG
>CAZMFH010000098.1:0-8987 GCA_964565485.1 uncultured Verrucomicrobiota bacterium
AAATACGCCGAATTTGTTTTTGAGCAAACCGATCCGGAGTTCAGTCGCCGATGCAAGGGTATTCAAGCGCAGGGAATATCTGCCGCTATCGTCGGCGGGATCAGTTATGGCCAGGGCTCCTCGCGTGAACATGCCGCCATTTGTCCGCGTTCCCTGGGGGTGCGCCTGGTGCTGGCCCGTTCTTTCGAGCGCATTCATTTTGCCAATTTGATTAATTTCGGCATTTTACCGCTGATTCTGGAGAACGAACGTGATTATCAATCCATTGCGCAAGGCGATGAATTGGTGCTAACCGGCTTGCATGATGTTGTGCGCAAGCTTGATCAGGTAAAACTAATCAACAAAACGCGCGGCGTGGATTTTGTTGCCGCGCTTGATATAAGTTCACGCCAGCGTGATATCCTTATGGCCGGCGGCGTTCTGCGCTATGCCGGGCATGGCAAAGAAAAAGGAGAAAAAGGAGCGTAAAGACTATGAGCAAGATCGGTGTTATCGGTTATGGTTATGTCGGCCGTTCCGTGGAATACGGCTTCATGGAACATGATCGGCAGTGCGGTTTGGAACCCAAGCACACTGTTCTGGTTTATGATAAATTCAAACGCCGGCATTCGCTTGACAAAGTAATCAGCCAAAGCGAGGTTATCTTTCTTTGTCTGCCGACGCCCTATGATGAGGATAAATTGCGCATTGATCTTTCGATCTTTGATGAAATGATGGCAAAAATCTGTCCGAAAATTGCCGGCAAAGGCAAAGTCGTGGTGATCAAGTCCACGGTTACGCCCGGCACAACCCGCCGTTACGCCAAATTATATCCACGCATTCCTTTTGCCATGAACCCGGAGTTTTTAACGGAATCAAATTACCTTCAGGATTTTGTCAAACCTGATCGGATTATCATTGGCGCTGATAACGACTGGGTTTCGCAAAAGATAGTTGATCTTTATCGCACTTGTTTCCCGGCTTCCACAATCATGCGCATGAGCACAGCCGCCGCGGAAATCGTCAAATATGAAGCCAATGTTCTCCTGGCCGCCAAGGTGGCTTTGGCCAATGTGTTTTATGACATATGCCAGCGTGAGCGGGTTAATTATGAAGATGTCAGAAAAGGGGTTGCGCTCGACAAACGTATTGGCGGAAGCCACCTTGATGTAACCACGGAACGCGGTTTTGGCGGTAAATGTTTCCCAAAAGATCTGGGCGCAATTATCGGACGTTGCCGGGAATTGGGTGTGGATGCCTGTTTGCTGGAAGCGCTGCATAATTATAATTTGAGCATCCGCAAAGTGCGCGATTGGCATGAAATTGCCGGCGCTACCGTTGGCGGACGCATTTATGGAAAAGGGAAACGCGCGTGATTATCAGCCGAACCCCTTATCGCATTTCGTTTTTCGGCGGGGGCACGGATTATCCGGTTTGGTTTAACGAACATGGCGGCGCAGTGCTCGCCACAAGCATCAACCGCTATTGCTATATAACCTGCCGGCATCTTCCTCCGTTTTTTGAACACAAACACCGAATCGTCTATTCGATTATCGAAGAGGTCAAGGATATTGCGGCCATCAAACATCCGGCTGTTCGCGAGTCCATGAAATTCATGCGTATTGCCGATGGCGTGGAGATTCATCATGACGGCGATTTGCCGGCCCGCGCAGGGTTGGGCTCAAGTTCGTCTTTTATGGTTGGTATTTTGCACGCTTTTCATGCGCTGCGCGGCGAAATGTGCAGCCCTATGCAATTGGCCCATGAAGCCATTCATGTTGAACGCAATATGATCGGCGAAAATGTCGGCTCCCAGGATCAGGTTACCGCCGCTTTTGGCGGTTTGAATAAGATTGAGTTTCAATCCGGCGACCGTATTGCTGTTCATCCCATTCCTCTTTCGGGACAGCGTTTGCGTTTGTTGCATAGTCATTTGGCGCTCTTTTTTACCGGGTTTTCGCGGACGGCTTCGGAAATTGCCGCCGAACAAATCCGCAATACGCCGCGGAAAACCAACGAATTGCGCGACATGCGCGCCATGGTTGAAGAGGCCTTGAACATTCTGGGCGGACAAAACAATGATTTGTCCGATTTCGGACGCCTGCTTGATGAAAGCTGGAAACTGAAACGTTCGCTGAGCCAAAACATATCCAATGTGTTGCTGGATGATCTGTACGCGCATGCGCTTGAAAATGGCGCTTTGGGCGGCAAATTGCTTGGCGCAGGCGGCGGAGGATTTATGCTTTTTTTCGTGCCGCCGGATCGCCGGGAACGCTTTTGCCGGAAAATGGAGCGTTTTCTGCATGTGCCTTTTGAGTTTGATACAATGGGCGCCCAGATAATTTTTTATGAGCCATCTTCCGCCGAAGGCTGCGAAAGTTGCGGTTTCCAACAAAATGCTCCCCTGGATTCCGGACGATGAGTGGCTCTCAAAATCTTTTGCGGCATAGTTTTTTGTTAATGATTGCCGCAAATGTCGGCAACCTGGCCAGCGTGTTTTTTCAGATGTACGTCGGACGCCGTTTGTCTCCTTCTGAATACGGCATCTTGGCGTCCATGCTTGGCTTAATCATGATGGCCGGCATGCCGCTGGGCGCCTTGGGAAATGTGCTGACTTTTTTTTCGGCGCATCTGGTGCGAGCGAATCGTTCCGGCGACATCATGGCGCTTGTGCGTTGGTGGACGGCGCTCATGCTCGTGATCACACTGGCTTTTTTGATGATTGGCATCTTTTGCAGCCGTTCGTTGGCGGTATTCTTTCAGTTGCCGGATAAAACTCCACTCTTTTGGACATTTGGCGTGCTTGTTGTCGCCATGTTTGCGTCTGTAATCAACGGCGCCTTGCAAGGGAAACAGGCTTTTGGCTGGAGCGCGCTGGCGGGAATGATTTGGGCGGTGGCGCGGCTTGGCGTGGGCGTTTTGTTCGTTGGCGGGATTTCCGCCACAGCCGCCTTGGCGCTTGCCGGACATGGCGCGGGCGTTTTGATCGGCGCGCTGACGGGATTGATCGGATTGAAAATCGTTTTGCGCGATGAGCGTCCGACCCAATCGGCGCTTCCTGCTGCGTGGGGGTATTTATGGGGCACCCTGATAACGCTGGCATTTTTTGCGTTTTTAATGAATGCGGATATTCTGATGATCAAGCATTTTTTCGAACCCAATCAATCCGGATTATACGCCCGCGCCGGAACAATCGGGCGGATTATCATTTTTCTGCCGATGCCGATTGCGGGGGCATTGTTTCCCAAAGTTGTTTCCTACGGTGAATTGCAACGCGAGCATTTGCGATTATTGGGGCGAGCGTTGTGTTATGCCGCCCTGGTTATTCTGCCGGCTGTTTTGGTTTGTGTTGTTTTTCCGGCCTTGCCGCTCGGCATACTCTATCACGACTGGCAACCGGCGCCGGCAATGGTCCGGCTTTTGCGCGCAACCGTTTTGGCGATGACTCCTTTGGGAATGGCATCCGTCTTTGTTTATTTTGAGCTGGCCCAGAATCGTTTTCGCATGCTTTGGCCGCTGACCGCTTGTGTGCTTGCCTATGTCGGCGGGGTGATGCTCTGGCACCATACGCTTTTAGAGATCATTGCTGTTTTGGCGACTGTTGGCGGAGCTTTGCTCCTGGCGTTTGGAATGGCTTTGTTTCGGCAACAGAAGCGTCTTGGAGCGCAAGGCTCCGGCGCGAACTGAGAAGGCGCTCGCACGCTATTGCCGAACGGATGTTTGTCTTCGGTTTTTGCGGTGAATGCTGACGCCAACGCATGCGTTTGTTAACGCATTTGGTTTTATAACCGCCACATCCGCCGCATGGACGCGTGTGTCGGCAAGGCAAAGTTTGGCCGTTTGTTCGGCCAGCGCTTCAAGCAGACGAAATTTGGCGCAGGCCGCATGGCGCCGAATCCGGGCAATCAGGGCGGCGTAATCAATGGTGTCGGTCAGTTTGTCGGTAATACCGGCTTTTTGCAGATTGGAATGCAGCGTCAGTTCCATAATCAGCGTCTGCGGTTTGCGGCGTTCGCGTTCATGCACGCCAATCACCGTTTTTACTTTCAGCTTGCGTATGATTATCTGATCCATATTGTCTCAGCCAAGCAAATGTTGACCGCTGTCTACAAAAACGATTTGTCCGGTAATGGATTCGGCGCGCAAGAGGAAAAGCGCCGCCGCGGTCAGGTCGTTCATGCTTGGCCGCTTTTGGAGCGGCAAACGTCCGGCTTTTTCGCGCGAAGCCGATCCTGCCGTCGGCAGGATCGGGCCGGGCGCAAGCGCATTGACGGTGATGCGCGGCGCCAGTTCCCGTGCCGCCATGCGTGTAAGTTCAGCCAGAGATTTTTTGGAAAGCGAATAGGAGGCCGATGCGGGGTTGCACGAAACGATGCGGCAATCAAGCAGATTGAGGATGCGTTGCCCGCCTTGCGCGGCAAATGCCGCCATTAAGCGCCAGGGTGCAAGGAAATTAATTTCCCAATCCCGGCGCCAATCCTCTTCCGTGCCGGTAAAGCAACTGCGTTTATGAAACACAGCGGCATTGTTGATTAAAATATCCAACTGCGGCGTTTCTGCGAGAATTTGGCTCATAATGTTTGCGCAACCATTTTGGTCGCGCAACTCGCCTCCAACCGTCATGGCCTGGACGCCTTGTCGGCGCAATTGTTTGGCCAAAGCCCGTGCTTCCGCACATGAGCGCCTGTAATGGATAAAAATCCGGCAACCTTCCGCCGCAAGCGCTTTGCATAAGGCGCGCCCGATGCGGCGCGCGCCGCCGGTGATCAGCGCCGTTTTGCCGTTAAGGTTCATGGTGTTTTGTGGATAAACGGTGAAAGTGTGCGGTCGTAAATGGAAACAATCCAGCGCAAGGGCGAATAGAGAAGGCGCAATCGCACCAGCGCGACAAACATTTCCAATGAAGCTTTGCAGATCTGCAGTTGCGATCCGCCCACATCATGCCAGGTGGTTGGAATCTCGATGATCCGACATCCGGCGCGGCGTAATTGGAAAAGCAAATCAACATCAAATGCCCAGCGAGTGATGCCAAGCTGCGGGAGCGCCTGCAAAGCCGCCGCGCGTTTCATCAGTTTTGCGCCGCATTGGGTGTCTGTCAGGCGCAAGCCGAAAAGCGCGCGCACCAAAGCATTAAAAAGTCTTGAGATCAGACGTCTTTTTAGCGGTTGCCGCGGACTGACGCGGGAGAGCGGCAGCCAGCGTGAGGCGATAATGGCGTCTGCTGTGCCGATGCGTTCCGTCAGTTCCAGAAATGCTTCGGGAGGCGTGGAGCCATCGGCGTCAACAAACCCAATCAGGTTGCCTTCAGCTTTCCGCATGCCGAGCATAATTGCGCCGCCCTTGCCGATGGCTTCCGGTTCGGCGATTGGACGCACCGAAGGGTATTTGCGCGCATAAGTTGCGGCTATTTCTTCCGTGTTATCCGTGCAGCCGTTGGCCACAATCAAAACCTCATATTGGTTCTTGCGCTGCTGTTGCAGATAGGGAAGGTATTGATCAAGCATGCGGCCCAGCCGCCGCGCCTCATTGTAGGCCGGAATAAGGATGGAAAGCTCCTTGGCCATTGCAACGGTTATTTTGAGACGGTTTCCTGGCGTGTTTTCTGGATGATAATGCCGCGCCGGTGAAATGTGGGGGTGTCAAGGTTTTTGCCGTTAATCATGGTGGCTTCGGTGTCTTTAAACCGGTCGTCCGGTCTGGGTTTGTCGAACAAATCTTCCTGTCTGAGCGGACGTTGGGCATCCGCTGTCGGAAGATTTTCACTTTTGGCCGGCTTGCTTTTGGTTTTGGCAAGCGTAACGGCAGCGGTTTGTTGTTCCGCAACCAGCAGGGTTGCCCAAATACGATCCTGCCACTCCGGTTCGCAGCAGACGCCGACCAGCATCAAGGCATGCGCGCCGGCCATTTTGGTGATGCCCGACATCAGGCGGTCAATGTCCCTGAGCGCAAGATCATGCCCGGCCATGATGCTGACCAGGAAAGATTCTGTTTCCGCAAGCGCTTGCCCATGATCAAGCAGCGGATGTTCGCGAATGGCCTGCAAGGTTTGCGCGATTTTATCAGGACCTGTCCCTTCGGCGCACACGAAAACACAACGGCATCCCCTTTGCCGAGCCATGGCGGTTATATGCGGGAGGTCAACATTAATTGTTCCCTGACGGCTGATAATGCGCCAGACTGATCTCAATCCGGTTGCGAGTGTGCTTGTGGCTTTCCGGAACGCTTCGGCAATATTGGCATGATCATCAATCAATTCGACGAGACGTTGGTTAGGCAGACTAATAACCGCATCGGCTGCGGTTTGGAGGGCGGCAAGGCCGTTTTGCGCATATTCCACGCGCCGCTGTCCTTCAAATTCGAACGGCAAGGCGGCAAAACAAAAAGTCAAGGCGCCGGATTTGCGCGCTTCTTCCGCAAGCAGGGGGGCGGCGCCCGTGCCTGTTCCGCCGCCCAATCCGACAATCAAAAAAACAAGATCAGTTTGCTCGAAAACCGGGCGGATGGCGGCCAGATCGGCTTCTGCAGCGCGGCGTCCGACACGGGGATCTCCGGCTGTGCCCATGCCGCGGATTATGCCGGAGCCAATTTGGATGTTTTGAATGCCGCTGATTTCAGGCAAAGCGCGTCCATCCGTGTCAACGGCAACCATTCTGGCGCAATCGCGCCAGTCATTGGCCATTTCCTGCAATGTCCGGCAACCGCACTGGCCGATGCCCAGCACCAATAACCGCGGTTTTGCGTGGGTGTTTGTGTTCATGCCTGCCCCAGGATTTTTTTGAGCAAACCACCCAGCCGTCCGCGCTCAGCGCGGCGTTGCCCGGAACTGCGCACGGCAAAACGCAGCATGCCCAGCAGCGCGGCATGTTCAGCTCCTTCTTGCGCCGAAGCCATGCCGCTGAAATTGACCGGTGCGCCGATTGAACAGGGCATGTCAAAAACACCGGAAGTCCAGGTTGTAATGCCCTTGAGGTGTGCGCCGCCGCCGGTCAGGATGATGCCGGCGCCGAGCGCGTTGTTTAATTCCTGGCCAGATAGAATATCGCGCAGCATAACCATGATTTCATCGGCGCGCGCATTGATGATTGCGGTCAAATCAGAGGCCGCCACCGAACAGGCGGGAAATCCCACTTCAGCCGGAATTTCCAGGCGCTGATAATGCGAGCTGGAATCTGCTAAAACAGAGCCGGCCTGTCGTTTCAAAAGCTCAGCGCGTTTAATGGAAAGCGAAAAACCTGCGGCAATGTCGTTGGTGATATGATCACCGCCAATGGCCAGCGCGCCCGCTGCGGCAATGGCGCCGTCGGCATAGACAACATAACTTGTCGAGCCGGCGCCAAGATCAAAAAGCGCCACACCGCATTCCTTTTGTTCCGGTGTTAACACGGCCAGAGCCGCGCATAATCCGTCGAAGGCCACATCCGCCACTTCAAGCCCAGTGTCTTGAACAGCTTGAACTGCGTTATCAAGGATGTTGCGCGAGCCGTGCAAAACCAGCATGTCAACCGATAATTTGGCGCCGTGCATGCCTTCCGGATTGTTGACCGAGAGGTGATCGTCAATGGTGTATTTGCGCGGAATGGAATGAATCGTTTCCCGATCATGCGACAGATTGACCGCCCGCGCAATGTTTTTGACCTCTTCCATGTCTTCGCGCGTGACCCCGGCTTTGGCGTCAAGCAAGGGTGTGCTGCCCTGTCCGGAGGCGGAGAGAATATGTCCGCCGGAAACCACCAGGAAAACCTGGCCGATTTCAATGGCGCTTGTTTGTTCCGCCCCCTGAATGGCCCGTTGAATGCAGGCGCCGGCTTTACCCATATCAGTTACAATGCTTTTTCGGACACCGTAGGCCGGGCAGGCGCCGATGCCGGTAACCATGATATGGCCTTCGGAGCGCGCCTCGCCGACAAGCGCGCAAACTTTGCTGGTGCCTATTTCCAGCGCTACAATCGGATCGCCATCCATATATCGGTATCCTTTATGAGCTGACTTCCTGAGCCGGAAAATTGTTTTCGAATGTCATGTCAATAAAAATAATGCGTTTGCCGCGTTTTGCCGCATCATGAATGCTTTCGGCAAACAGTTCCAGTTTGTTTTCCAGATTTTCGCGGGCCAGCGCCGAAAAATCATCCATGTTCCGCCAGGCCAGCAAGGCGCGTTCACCATCTGCCAGTTGAATTTCCAGCGCATTGTTTTTGCCGGCATTGATTGAAGCAATGCGTAATTGGCGGCCAAGCGCAGTTGTCTGGCACACATCAATTATTTCCAGCGCCTGCCGAATGGAGTTTGCCGTCAACTGGATGCCGGGCCGTATGCCGGATTGCGTGTAGCCGCTGATGACGGGCAGATTTCTGGAACTGGTGGCCGGGCCGAGAACATAACCATAACTGTCAATGCTTAAAAAAGAATCGTTTGTTTCGAGTTTGGCCGATTCGACACGTTCGCGGACACGAATGATCAGTTCGCCCGGAAGGCGGCGGATAATTTCGACAAATTGCAGACGCGGCACATCCCGCAGCAGTTGATTGCGCAGGGCATTAATGTTGATGTCGAAAAGATTGGCGGCTTCGTTTAGTCGTGTATATTCCAGAATATGCCGGCGGGTAATTACTTCTCCATAACACTCGATTTTGATTTCCCGCAAACGAAAAATATCGTTTTGCCGGAACAGATTGCGATTAATGGCTTGCGCGCCGAACCAGAGCAAAATGCCGGTTGCGCCCAAGGCGATGCCGGTTAATCCGATCAAGGCGGATTTATGCGCCCAGCCTTTGCCGGCGCGTTCACGCGCGCTGAAACGCAATGTTCTGGCAGAACGGTCGCTGCGTGTCGCGCGCGGGGGCATTCGTTTTCTGGTTTTGGCGAATTCGGAATTCCACATATTCAATTGTTTTTGTGTTTAAGATCGTAAAAAACCACTGCGCACAATATGTGATTTTGTGTTCACCCAGTCAAGTTCAAACAAACTCCGCTGGCAGAGAAACACGGCAAGAAGCGGTTGCCAAAATGCG
>CAZMFH010000099.1:0-8950 GCA_964565485.1 uncultured Verrucomicrobiota bacterium
TTCATCCTTGTAGCCGTTGCATACAATCAGAGCTTCAGGATCCTTGATGTAGGCAATGGCCGCCATCAGCTCCGCCTTGCTGCCGGCTTCAAGCCCATGATGATAAGTCCGCCCGAATTCGACGATTTCGGCAACCACCTGCTTTTGTTGATTCACCTTGATCGGATAAACTCCGCGATAGATGCCCTGATAGCCCGATTCGCGAATGGCATTATTAAAGCTTTCGTAGATTTGCTTGATACGCGACGCCAGAATATCGGCGAAACGGAGCAGCACCGGCCTGTTTAGTCCGCGCGCTTTTAAGCCGGAAATCAGTTCCATGACGTTAATGCTTGCGCCGGCGGCGCCAAAGGGTTTAACAACCAATTCGCCCGATGCGGATATGTCAAAATAACCTGTGCCCCAATTGTGAAGGCCGTAAAGCTCCGCCGCCTTTTCAAGTGTCCACCGTTCGAGCACTTCAGCTTTCATTCCGCTCCTTTTTGATTGTATTTTGAATGTCGGCGGAAGGGGTGGGATTCGAACCCACGGTCCACCAAAGGCAGACGCCGGTTTTCAAGACCGGTGCTTTCAACCGCTCAGCCACCCTTCCGTTTTTTGCCGTCTGCAATGAAGGCTGCTCAACTGCCTGACTGCTGCAATTGTTTAAACTGCCCTATTGGCTCCAACCAATTCCGGCAACAGGAAGCGTAGTTTACCTCCTCCGAAACGCAAGCAAAAAAATGCAAGTTTTACGCTTTACATTTTATGAATGAACCGATAGACTGCCGTCCGAAACAACAAGGAAAGATAAAACAAATGGAACAGACAACAAAACAGGCAGTAAAAAAAGCTTTTCAACGCCATGAGAAAGACAGCGGATCTGCGGATGTGCAGGTGGCCTTGCTCTCATTGCGTATTGACAAGCTTAGCGAACATCTCAAGATCAACAAGAAAGATCATAATTCCCGTTATGGTTTGATCAAGATGGTCAGCGCCCGACGCAAACTTCTGGACTATCTGGCACGCGCGGATCGGGGTGTTTATGAGGCCATGATCAAGCGTCTGAAATTGCGGCGCTAAAGCGCCCGCTTTGTTTTTCCACCGCGTGTTTTCCGGGCATGTTTCTCCAGTGTGCTTTGCCGTTCCTGGAGGCGGTAATGCAATGCGGAGAAGCGGGCTTGTCCAAAAGCTGCGGAACGAAGGCAGAGCATCCTGATTTACAAA
Source organism: uncultured Verrucomicrobiota bacterium (assembly GCA_964565485.1). Taxonomy (GTDB): domain Bacteria; phylum Verrucomicrobiota; class Kiritimatiellia; order JAAZAB01; family JAAZAB01; genus CAZMFH01. The sequence goes on from CAZMFH010000099.1 coordinate 1,207, forward strand.
CATCAAACAAAACACAACAATCAGGCGGCAGGGGGCCGTCAAGGAAACAAAATGCAAGACACAACATTCGTGGAAATTCAGGTTGAGGACAAAAAAATACGCATTGAAACAGGGCTTTTGGCCATGCAGGCGCGCGGCGCGGTAACTGTGCAGCAGGGTGAAACAATCTTGTTTTCGGCGGTTACAGCGGCGGATGAGCCCAAGGAAGGCATTGATTATTTTCCATTACAGGTTGAATATCGCGAAAAATATTATGCCGCCGGCAAATTCCCGGGCGGATTTTTCAAACGCGAAGCGCGCCCTTCCGAGAAAGAGGTTTTAACCGCGCGCCTGACCGATCGCCCCATTCGCGCCCTTTTCCGGGAAGGCTTCAATTGCGAGGTGCAGATCAATAACATGCTCCTTTCCGCCGATGGCGAAACGGACGCCGATATTCTCAGCATTGTTGCTTCCAGCGCCGCGCTGACGATTTCCGATTTGCCTTTTTGCGGCCCGATAGCCGGCGCGCGTGTCGGCCGCATTGACGGCGCCTGGGTTTTGAATCCGTCGCATGCCGAGCGCAGTCGCAGCGATCTGGACCTGGTCTATGCCTGTACGCGTGATTTGCCGATTATGATTGAAGGCGATGCGCGCGAAATTTCCGAAGCCGATTTGCTGGCGGCCATGCGCTTCGCGCATAAAGCCTGTCAATTGATTATAGACGCCCAGCTTGAATTGCGCCGCAAGCTTGGTTTGCCGGACAAGGTGGTGGCAAAAATTCCCGCCGATACAGCTTTACTTGATGCGGCGCGCGCAATTGTCGGCGCTGAATTGATGGAGGGGCTTTGCGTTTCATCCAAACAGGAACGCCGCGCGGTGATTGGCAAAACACGCGATGCCTTGAAAATCAAACTGGCCGGGCAGTTTCCCGAGATGACGGCGGAACAGTTCCGCGCCATGTTTGACGAATTGGAAATTGAAACCGTGCGCGCCAATGCGCTCAAGCACGGTCGTCGGATTGGCGGGCGCGCTTTTGACGCGGTGCGGACGTTGAAGGCGGCGGTCGGTCTGCTTCCGCGCGCGCATGGATCGTCGTTGTTCAGCCGTGGCGAGACACAGGCGCTTTGTACGGCCACGTTGGGCAGCAAGGCGGATATCCAGAAACTCGATGCGGTAACGGGTGGGGCGGTGGAAAAGAAATTTATGCTGCATTATAACTTTCCGCCATATTGTGTTGGAGAAGTCGGGCGTTTGGGGTCGGTCGGGCGGCGCGAGCAGGGGCATGGCGCATTGGCGGAACGCTCCCTGGAAGCCGTTATGCCGGTGGAATATCCGTATACCGTGCGTTTGGTTTCGGATATCATGGGCTCGAACGGCTCAAGTTCCATGGCCAGTGTTTGCGCCGGCTGTCTGGCGCTCATGGATGCCGGGGTGCCGATTCGCCGGCCTGTGGCCGGAATTTCCATCGGTCTTTTCAGCGAACCTGGTCGGGCGGTTTTGGTAACCGATATTGTCGGCGAGGAAGATCATTGCGGGGATATGGATTTCAAGGTGGCCGGAACAAGTCATGGCATTACCGGATTCCAGGTTGATTTGAAAATTCACGGATTGGATTGGGCGCTTGTTGAGCAGGCGTTTGCGCAGGCGCGGGTTGCGCGCCTGCAAATTCTTGATTTTATGGCGACGGTGCTCGGTCAGCCGCGCGCGGAAATGTCGCCGCATGCGCCGCGGATGACGGAAGTAAAGATCAATCCGGAAAAAATCGGCGAATTGATCGGGCCGGGCGGCAAGAATATCCGCCGCATAACCGAATTGACCAATACCCAGATTGATATCGAAGACGATGGACGCGTTACTGTTTTCAGCACAGACCATAATTCGATGGAAATGGCCTTGCGTGAAATAAGCCAGATCACCGCCGAACCGGAAGAGGGCGTGATTTATAACGGAACAGTAACCGGGATCAAAGAGTTTGGCGCATTTGTCGAAATCTTTCCCGGGCGCGATGGTCTTGTGCATGTCAGCGAGCTGGCTGATTTCAGGGTTAAGAAAGTTGAGGATATTTGCAAGCTGGGCGATCAGATGTGGGTCAAGTGCATTGGCGTTGATGAGCGCGGACGTATTCGCTTAAGTCGTCGCGCGGCGATGCAGGAAAAAGGGCTTGCGGATAAACAGCCGGATTAATCCGGTTTCTTGCGGGATCCGATGAAAACCAATTGCATCTTTTGCGAAATTGTTGCCGGACGTCTGCCGGCCTGTATGGTTTACGAGGATGCCGGAACGCTGGCTTTCATGGATATTGGTCCGATTGTGCCCGGTCATACGCTTGTAATTCCGCGGCAGCATTATGATCCGTTGACGGATGTGCCGGTTGCCGTGCTGCATGCTTTGATGGAGGTTGTGCAGAAAATTGCGCGCGCGCAAATGGAAGCGTTTGGCGCTGACGGTGTTAATATCATGCAGGCCAACGGCGCCGCCGCAGGGCAGGTGGTGCCGCATGTTCATTTCCATGTGATTCCGCGTTATCAGGATGACGGACACCATTGGAACTGGAAAGCGCGTCCTTATGCCGATGCGGAGGTCATGCGCGACCTGGCGCAGAAAATCAAGGCGGTTTTGCCACGCATGGCGATTTAAAGCGGTTATGCAAAAGGTTACCTTTGAGGAAGCAGTGGCGCAGATTCTGAATGAAGACACCCGTTTTGCGTCGCAAGCTTATTTTTTTGTGCGCGAAGCGCTCGATTTTACAACACAAATGCTCCAAAAGCCGGCCGCCGGCGCCGGGCGGCATGTTAGCGGCGCGGAATTGCTCGATGGTATCCGGCGTCTGGCGCTCAAGGAATACGGGCCCATGGCCATGACGGTTTTAAATGCCTGGGGCATCAATCAGTGTGCGGATTTCGGATGTATTGTCTTTAATTTGGTTAACAAGGAGTTTCTTGGGAAGACCGAAGAAGATTCCATTCGTGATTTTGAGGGTGGCTATGATTTCAAGGCGGCTTTTCGCGCGCCTTTTGAGCCGGATGCTTCGCGCGCGGCGCCGGAAACAGAAAAATCGGAATGACGGCATGATGGCAACATTTGTGCGCGGCATGTTCTGCGTGATTATGAGTATGGCAATGATTAATTTTAACGCCGGGGTTGCGGCTCAGGCGGCGCCGGATGTCTGTCTGGACCGGATTGCCGGCGGATTGGTGCGCCGGGCGCTGGACAATGGCTTGACTTTGCTGGTTTATGAGGATGCTTCCGCGCCGGTTGTTTCCGTTCAGATTCTGGTTGGGGCAGGTTCGGCGCATGAACAGGAATATTTGGGCGGAGGTTTGTCGCATTTTATTGAGCACATGATTTTTAAAGGCACCGCCACGCGCAAGCCCGGTGATATTGCGCGAGAAATTCACGATTTGGGCGGCATAATCAACGCCTACACTTCCATTGAACAAACAGTTTTTCTGGCTGATCTCCCTGCGCGGCACTGGCGCGCCGGTCTGGCAGTGCTGGCGGATGCGTTGCTGAATGCCTCTTTTCCGGAAGATGAATGGCGGCGCGAAAAAGATGTTATCTTGCGCGAAATGGCCATGTGCAATGATAGTCCGGAGCGCACGATCGGGCGGCTTGCATTAGAGACGGTCTGGCGCGAGCATCCGTATCGTGTGCCGGTTATCGGCTATGCGGATGTTTTTAAAACTTTGTCGCGTTCGGATTTGCTTGATTTTTTTCGGCGTCATTATCTGCCGGAAAACATGATTCTGGTTGTTGTGGGCGATGTCGTGGCGGCGGAAGTCGAGGCGGAAGTCAGTTCTCTTTTCGATGTTGCGTCGCATCGTGTGCGTCCGCTTGCTGTTTGGCCGCAGGAGCCGCCGCGCCTGGCGTCTTGCGTTGTTCGTAAAACCGGCGCTTATAATGTTGCGCGCGCGCAGTGGATTTGGCGCACTGTGCCGGTCAGCCATGCTGACGCTGCGGCGCTTGATGTATTGGCGGCGGTAGTCGGACGCGGACGCAGCGCGCGTTTGCCGGCGGAAGTCCGGGAGCGTTTGCGCCTGGCGCATGAAATAAGCGCTTTCGCCTTTGCCTTGAAGAATGATGGGTTGTTTGGGATCAGTGCGGTCTTTGATGCGCAAAATGAAGCAGAACTCAGCCGGACGGTTGCGGATGAAGTTGAACGTTGGCATTCTGAACTCTTTGCGGCTGATGATGTGGCCCGGGCGCGCCGCCAGCTTTTAACCGAAACCATTGAGCAGCTTGAGACCATGAACGGCCTGGCGCGCAGCTTGTTGAACGGTGAATATTATGCCGGTGACGCCATGTTTTTGCGCACGTCATTGCGGATGCTGGAAAGCGTGACGCCGGAAGATGTCCGGCGTGTAGCCCGGCTTTATCTTGCGGAAGACAAGCGTGTTTTGGTGGTGTTGGCGCCGGCGGCGCAGGGCGGGGCGGGGGCGGAAGATCAAAAAATGGCCGACCGCGCAAACGGAAAGGCCGCAATTGTGTTGCCGCAAAAAACCATGCTTGCCAATGGCTTGACGCTTCTGACGCGCCCGGACCACAAATTGCCTTTTGTTCATTTTTGCGCTGTCAGCCCGGGCGGCTTGCTTTTGGAGGAAGAAGCCAATAACGGCATTACACGCTTGATGGCGGAATTGCTGACGCGTGGCACGCATAAACATTCCGCGCCGGAACTCGCGCGCTTGACCGATGAGCGTGGCGGCAGTTTGCAGCCGTTTTCCGGTCAAAACAGTTGCGGTTTGCGCGCGCGTTGTCTGACGCAGGATGCCGGCTTTTTTATGGAGTTATTTGCCGATTGTCTTTTAAATCCCGTTTTTGACGAGACGGAAATTGAAAAACAAAAACAAATTCAGTTGGCGGCGATTGCGCAGCAGATGGAATCGCCGGTTTTTCTGGCTCAGGAAGCTTTGCGGCAGGCGCTTTTCCCGAAGCATCCTTATCGTTTCAGTCCGGAAGGGGGCGCAGAATCGGTTGGCGCTATTACCCGTCCTGCGCTTGAGTCCATGCATGAGCGTACATTCCGCAATAAAATAATTCTGGCGGTTTTTGGCGACATCTCCGCTGCGGAAGCACAAACTCTGGTCGAGCGTTCTTTTAAAAGAGCAACTTTTGCGCAAAATTTTGGTTTGGCCGCAAAGCCCTTTGAAAGCGGCGTTGTTGCAAGGCGTGACATCAGGCTGGCTGTCCCGCGGGAGCAGACGATCGTTTTGACCGGATTCCCCGGTGTCGCGCTCAATGACCGGCGCATGGATGCTTTGAATGTGCTGGAACAGGCAATGAGCGGATTGTCGTCCGAACTTTTCAAACGCATTCGCGACCGAGACGGATTGGCTTATTTTGCCGGAGCGTATAATCGGCCGGGGCTTGAACCCGGTATTTTTGCGCTTTATGCCGGTACGCGCGCTGATGCTGTGGCGCGAGTGCAGGAACATATGCGCGGGGAAATTGAGCGCCTGACAAACGCCGGATTGAGTCAGGATGAGTTTGAGCGCGCGCGCCGGCAGTTGGTCAGCGCATCTCAGCAGCGTTTGCAGCGCGTCGGCGATGTGGCGCTGGAATGCGCTCTGCACGAGCTTTATGGACTTGGCGCGCAATACGGATTTGAGACGGAAGCGCGTCTTGATGCGCTGACGCCGGAGGATGTGCGCCGGGCGGCGGCTGATTTGCTGGCGCCGGAGCTGGCAATCGGCATTGTTGTTGTTCCAGAGGAAAGAACGTCGGAGCATGGAGCGTCCGAGCGTAAGAGCGATTTTGTTCCGATGCCAAACTCTCTACGCTAACCACTAAACGTGCTTCAAGTAGCCGCGCCGATTCCGGCATGGATCTTCCGGAAAAGGCGCCACCGCCTTACGGCGGCGGCTACACGAAGAACATGTCGGCAAAAGGAATTAGCAATGTAAAAGTGAAAAAAACAGGGAGGAAAGGTGAATTTTCACAGAATAACGCAAAGGATTTTGTTTTGTTTTAACTTTTGAATTTTAACTTGCTAATTGATCATTTTAACTTTTTCTTCTCATTCTAAAAATTGGGTTGCGGGCATAAGTCCTCCTTGGAGAAATAAATTATGAGTGAAACGAACACAACCATGCCGTCCGAAAAAATGCTTTTTATGAACATGGTTTCGATGCTGGCCATGACGGCTTTACAGCAGATGGGCAAGTTGATTCACCCGGAAACCGGTAAAACTTCAGCTCAATTGGATGCCGCCCAGGTTACGATTGACATGCTCGATATGCTTGCGGCAAAAACACGCGGCAATCTCGATAAGGAAGAAGACAAATTGTTGAACGACACTTTGGCGGCGCTCAAAATGAATTTTGTGGAAAGCCAGGCGCAGGCCGGCGCAAACGGATCGGCGGATAAACAAACAAAGCAGACCGAAACATCCGAGCCTCCGGTTGCCGGATCAAAGGCCGAACAAACTGAACCAAAATCAGATGCGACAGCCGCAGATGCGAGCAAGACGCCCAAATATCATAAGAAGTATGAATGATTGCCATAATTACGGAAGCGCGTTGGAGGGCGCGGTTCCACCCGCGCCGAAAGCGAGGGAAAGGCTGGGGTGTAACCCAGCCCTCCAGAGGAATTGGTTCGCATGATTGGATGGTGTGCTTTTGCCGGCATGTTCTTCGTGTAGCCGCCGCCGTAAGGCGGTGGCGATCCCATTTCCGGAAGAACCACGCCGTTACCGGCGTGGCTACTTGAAGCACGTTAATCGTCTGAATCGCTCTTACGCTTTCCGCTCCACGCTCAAAAACTTTTGCATTGCTAATTGATAGTTTTAACTTTCTTTCGCTTCCCGGAACCACGCTGTTACCGGCGCGGCTGCCTGCGAGTGCTTGCTTTATTGTTACTGCGTGATGGAATAGGCCTTGATATCAGCTTGACTGCCGCCTTCTTCGATGAAAGTCGCCTGAATGCTTCTGCTGGTCAGTGTTGTCGCGCTTGTCAATGTGCCGGAGAGTGTGCCGACAATTTGAACCTTAAAGCCCTGCGAAATGCCGGTGGCGCTGAATTGCGCCGTAACCGGCCCGCTTGTGGGCGGCACAAAAGATGTGTCGGTTGCATCGCTCACTCTGCCGCCGGTAGTTCGGACTGTGCCAAGATATCCCTCATAAGTTGCGCCGTTATTATCGGTTAATTGCAGGCGATTGCCGGTTTGATAGATAACAAACGAATAGATCGGCTTGCCGCTGTTCCCCTGGGTGGGGTCTTCCACTTGTTCGCTGCTTATATAAAGATATGTGGCAAGTATCTGGGTGCCGGCAGAGATTGGGGATGGAAATGTCAAGGCCCAGGCGCGTGTTAGGTAATTGAATGATCCGGCAGAACCGTCATTGGGGATTACGGAAAGCGCTACGGTGTCGGCTGTGGCGCTGGCGCTGTCGGTGAAACGATAGCCGCCAACCGTGAAAATCGTAAGCGATCCGCGCAGTGGGGAATGTGCAACCTGGCCGGAAAAGGCGGTATTGGTGCCGTTGCCGGTTGCCAGATATTCGCTTGAAACCGTATTGGTTGTCCAAATCGTGTTGGTTGAACCTGATGTCGCGCCGAATTTGCGCACCAGAATGCTGTTGCCGTCGGAAGCACGGTAGGTGCCGCTGAAATCAACCCAGTTGGAACTGTCATCCCAGGAGTTTACTTTGCTGCCGGCGGTCCATTCGCAGCCGGTTGAAACAAGCAGACAAATCGTCAATGCGGTCAACGAGAAAAATATCTTCATTCTTTTTGCTGTCCTTTCCTTGAATAACCATTTTCACCC
>CAZMFH010000100.1:0-8890 GCA_964565485.1 uncultured Verrucomicrobiota bacterium
ATGAGTTCCGGACAAAAAATATGCGTGATGGGCGAAGCCCATCACGGATTCAGGTTATTTGCTTGACCGTCCCGCGCGAAAATTTTATTCTTCAAGGCTGTGTTAGTCAGTTCATTGGGCAATTAATAAGGAGATTGATTTATGACTAAGCGAGATTTGGTGGTGCGCATAGCCAAAGAAACCGGCATAATCCAGCAGGATGTTTCTGCCGTGATTCAAAAGACTTTGGATTATATCGTGGAGAGTTTGGCGCAGGGCGAAAACGTGGAATTCAGGAATTTCGGAGTGTTTGAAGTGCGTGTTCGCAAGTCGCGGATTGGGCGCAATCCTAACAAGCCTTCGCATGTTGTGACGATTCCGACGCGCAAGGTGGTTAAATTCAAGATGGGCCGGATCATGAAGAAGCGTGTCATGAAAATCGTGGCTTCATGACCGAGCAGGCTGTCCATTTTGAGGCGCCGCGCGGGATGCGTGATTTTTATCCCGAAGACATGCGTTTGCGCAAGATGATTTTTGAGGCGTGGTTGCAGTCGGCGCGTGAATTCGGTTTTTTGCAATATGATGCCTGTGTGGTTGAGTCGCTTGATTTGCTGAAGCGCAAAGGCGGCGAGGAGATTGTCGAGCAGATTTATGCCTTCAAGGACAAAAGCAATCGTGATCTGGCTCTGCGCCCGGAGATGACGCCGACTTTGGCGCGCATGGTTGCCGCCCGGCGCGGGCAGTTGACTTTCCCGCTGAAATGGTTTGCTGTGGCTCAATGTTTTCGCTATGAACGCATGAGCCGCGGACGCAAGCGCGAACATTACCAGTGGAATCTTGATGTTGTTGGCGAACCGGCGTTGACGGCAGAGTGTGAGGTGCTGTCCTGCGCTGTGGGGGCTTTGCTTCGGCTCGGCTTGCAAAAATCAGATTTCAAGGTGTTGATCAACAGCCGTGCGCTTCTCGTGGACCTTTTGTTGCGTGCTGGCGTGGCCTCCGTCTTGCATGCGGCCGTTTTTCTGGCGCTCGACAAGCGCGGCAAATTGCCGGATGAGGAGATGCGTCTCATGCTCCAGCAGGCTGGACTTGATGCGTCGGCAATTGAGGCTGTCTTCCGCATGCTTGGAATGCAGTCGTTGGATGAAGTGGCGCTTGCGCTTGATGTGGAAACGCCGGCTTTGGCCGGTTTGCGCCAAGTGCAGAGCATGCTCGCGCAATATGGTTTGGCGGATTGTGTGCAATTTGATATTGGAGTGGTGCGCGGCCTGGGTTATTATACCGGCCTGGTTTTTGAGGCTTTCGACAGCGCGCGAAAGTTCCGCGCGATTTTCGGCGGCGGGCGTTACGACAATCTCCTGGGCGATCTCAGCGGCGCTCCTCTGACTGCTGTAGGACTGGGCTTCGGTGATGTTGTCATTGCCGAACTGCTTGCCGAAAAAGGTGGCTTTGCTTGCTGTGATGCCGCCTTGGATTGCGCTGTCGGCTATATGGAGCAGAGTCAGCATGATGCTGCCTGCCGGATTGCCTGCAAAATGCGTGCGAATGGGCAGGCGGTGGATTTGGCCTTGCATCCCGAAAAGCCACGCCATTTTTTCAGTCGGGTGGGTGGTGGCGGCTTCCGTAAGGCTGTTTATATTGGGCCGGATGATCTTGAGCGCGGTTCGGTGCGCGTCAAAAACCTGCTTGACCGGACGGAAGAGGAAAAAACGCTGGCGGATATGTTCGGTCTCTAATCTCTCCTTGTAGGGAGGAGCAAATGGCATGCAAACGGCTTCTTTCTGGCGGAAGGATGATGCTGCTGGGTGGGTGGTTTGCGAACTTTGTCCGAATCATTGCCGTATCAAAGAGGGGCAGGCCGGATTATGTAAAGTCCGGCAGGTGATTGACGGCGAATTAAAGGCTTTTGGTTACGGGTTGCTTTCGGGAATGCATAGCGATCCGATCGAAAAAAAGCCGCTCTATCATTTTTTGCCGGGCAGCGAGATTTTTAGTATTGGCGGGTGGGGGTGTAATTTTTCCTGTAGTTTCTGCCAGAATTGGCAAATTTCCCAGCAAATAGGCGCGCGCTCGCCGCCTTCTGAACCGGAAGATGTTATTCGTGCGGCGCGCTATCGGCATTCTGTAGGGGTGGCCTACACATACAATGAGCCGTTGATTAATTTTGAATTTGTCCGTGATTGCGCCGTTGCCGCGCGCCGGGCGGGTTTGCTGAATGTTTTGGTAACCAACGGGTTTGTTGAGCCTGCTCCGGCGGCTGAACTGCTTGCTTTGATTGATGCGCTCAATATTGATGTCAAGAGCATTGATGATGAATTTTATCGCCTCCATTGTCACGGTTCTTTAAAGCCGGTTTTAAATTTTACCACGCAGGCCGCAGCGGATTCCAGGCATGTGGAAATAACCAATTTGTTGATTCCGGGCTTGAACGATAGCGCGCGGTCGGTGACTGCGCTTGCCGATTGGATTGCGGAAAACCTGGGGCGTCGGACGCCTTTGCATCTCAGCGCCTATCATCCGCAATATAAAATGAAGATCCCTGCCACACCTGCGGTTGTTATGGAACGGGCGTGGGAATTATGCCGGCGCAAACTGGATTATGTGTATATCGGCAATTTGCCGGCGCAACGCTGCCAGGATACGCTTTGTCCGCAATGTGCTGCAACCTTGGTGGTCCGGCGCGGATATTCGATCAAAATTACTGGAATTGAAGATGGGGTTTGCCGTCAGTGTGCCCGTCCGGTGGATTTGATTTTGAGCTCGGCCGGCAAAACGCTGGTCTCCGACTAATCCAAAATCCGTGATGAATGGCCTTGTCCGGCGGGTTGCAAAATATTGACGTCTGGCGAATAGTAGTCTATCATACGTTGTTTTTTCATGCGCACAATGCGCCTTGGCGCTTATATGCTTGGATGGTAATGGCGGGGATGTGTTATGAGCAAATTTTCGGCAAAAAACGGAACGTCGGATATTGATGTTGCTTATGCGGCCAATCTGGCGCGGGTGCAATTGACCGGTGAAGAGGAAAATCTTTTTCAGGAACAGTTAAGCCAGATTGTTGGCTATATTAATGAGTTGAAGCTGGTGGATGTTGCCGGAGCGGATGCCATGGCGCATGCCGCGCAAATTCAAAATGTTGTCCGTGCGGATGAACCGCGCCCGGGTTTGGAGCGCGAGGCGGTTTTAGCCAACGCGCCTGCACAGGATGGCGCGCAGTTTTTGGTTCCGCAAATTATCGGCTGATTTTATAACGCACGGCAACACCCGGATTGAGAGCACAAAATGGCGGCTTGGCATGAAATGACGGTGCATGAATGCGCGCAGCACCTGCAGCGTGGCGCTTTTTCGGCGCGTGAATTGGTCGAAAATTTACTGGATGCCATTCGCGCGCGTGATGGCATCTTGCGCGCTTACCTGGAAGTGGATGAGGCCGATGCGCGCCGACAGGCTGATGCCGCGGATCAATTGCGCAAGTCCGGCGGCGGCGGCAGATTGCTTGGCGTGCCGATTGCGGTCAAGGACGTACTCAATGTGCGCGGACAGTCTTGTCGTTGCGCATCGCGTATTTTGGATGGATATCGCGCGCCTTATGATGCCACAGCCATTGCCCGGTTGCGCGCTGAAGGCGCTCTTTTTGTCGGACGCACCAATATGGATGAGTTTGCCATGGGCTCGACGACGGAAAACTCGGCTTTTCAGGTTACCCGCAATCCCTGGCATACCGATTGTGTGCCGGGCGGTTCGAGCGGCGGTTCTGCGGCGGCCGTGGCGGCGGACGAGGCGCTTGCCGCCTTGGGTTCCGATACGGGCGGATCGGTGCGGCAGCCGGCCGCATTTTGCGGGTGTGTCGGTTTTAAGCCTACTTATGGGCGTATTTCACGTTATGGTTTGACGGCTTTTGCTTCATCGCTTGATCAAATCGGAACGCTTACCAAGGATGTGCGCGATGCCGCCTTGCTTTTGAATGTGATGGCCGGACATGATCCCATGGATTCAACGGCCTTGCCAACGCCGGTTGCCGATTATGAAAAGGCGCTTTGTGCGGACTTGAACGGCTTGCGCCTGGGGTTGCCGAGGGAATATTTTGTTGCCGGCATGGATCCGGAAGTGGAACGCGCTGTCCAGCAGGCGATTCGCCGGTGCGAAAGTTTGGGCGCGGAGATTGTCGAAGTGGATTTGCCGATGACAAAGCATGCTGTGGCCGCCTATTATATCATTGCCTGTGCGGAGGCTTCGGCTAATCTGGCGCGTTATGACGGAGTGCGTTACGGCGCGCGCGTTCAGGGTGCGGAAGATCCAATCGCCATGTACAAGCAGACGCGTGCCGCCGGGTTCGGGCTGGAAGTCAAACGCCGCGTCATTTTGGGGACTTATGTGCTCAGCAGTGGTTATTACGATGCCTATTATGTGCAGGCCCAAAAAGTGCGCGCTCTTATTCGCGCCGATTTTGAGAAAGCGTTTCAGTCTTGTGCCGCGCTTCTTGCGCCGGTGGCGCCGGTAACGGCCTATCGGATTGGTGAAAAAACCAATGATCCTTTACGGATGTATCTTGGAGACATTTTGACAGTTTCAGTCAATCTTGCCTGTTTGTGCGCCATGTCCGTTCCTTGCGGTTTTACCGGACAGGGGTTGCCGGTTGGTTTGCAGGTTATTGCGCCGGCGCTGGGCGAGGAGACGGCTTTAAGGGTGGGGTATGCCTATGAACAGGCGATGCCTTGGCGGCAAAGCAAGCCGGATTTGTTCAAATCCTGAAATCAAAATTTATGATGCTTAATTCAATTTCCGTCACGCATTCAGGCAAATAACATGAAAGCTTTTCTGGCAACCATCGGTTTGGAAGTGCATGTCCAGTTGCGGACGCGCACCAAGATGTTTTGCGCCTGTCGTACCGATTATGGCGCCGCGCCGAATACGCAGATTTGTCCGGTTTGTCTGGGTTACCCCGGCTCTTTGCCGGTTATCAATGCGGAGGCGCTGCGCTTGACGGTTATGACCGGACTCATGCTGGGGTCGCGCATCAATGCCTTCAGCAAGTTTGACCGCAAAAATTATTTTTATCCGGATATGCCCAAGAATTACCAGATTTCGCAATATGATCAGCCGCTTTGCACAGGCGGGGGCGTAACGATTGACGATCAGTGCCGCACCAGAACCGTGTCCTTGACCAGAATACATCTTGAGGAGGATGTTGCCAAAAACATGCATCTTCACGGACAGAGTTGCATTGATTTCAATCGCGCCGGATATCCATTGATGGAAATAGTGTCTGAACCGGATTTGCATTCGCCCGAGGAGGCCTTTGCCTTTCTGTTGGCGCTGAAGCAGATTCTGGTTTATGGCGGCATTAGCGCCTGCAATCTGGAAGAGGGCAATTTGCGTTGCGATGTCAATTGCAGTGTTCGTCCGGAAGGTCAGGACGCTTTGGGCGCCAAGACGGAAATCAAAAACATGAACACATTTAAGGGTGTTTATCAGGCGCTGAAATACGAGTTGCAGCGCCAGGTTGATGTCTTGCGGGATGGTGGTGTGATTTTACAGGAAACCCGTCGCTTTGACACGGAACGCGGTTGCACCGAATCCATGCGCACAAAGGAAGATGCGCACGATTACCGTTACTTTCCCGATACGGATTTGATGCCGGGTGGCTTGACCGGGGCGCAGATTGAAGCCTGGCGGGAAACGCTGCCGGAACTGCCGCGACAACGATGCCGGCGGTTGGAAACAGAATATGGCTTGCCGGAATATGATGCCAAAGTTCTGGCGGCTGACAAATATGTGGCCGATTTTTTTGAGGCGTCAGCGCGACTTTCGCCCAATCCCAAAGCTGTTTCCAACTGGATGATGACCGAAATGATGCGGCGCCTGTCCGAGTCGGAAGGCGATATCCGCCAATTGCCCGTTACTCCGGGCGCGCTTGCCGAATTGGTAAAGCTGGTTGACGATGGAGCCATCAGTTCTTCCGCTGCCAAGGATGTTTTTGCCGTTTTGTTCAAGAAGGGCGGCGATCCTTCCGCGCTGGTCCGGGAACTGGGACTGGCACAGGTCAGTGATACGGACGTTTTGGAAGATCTCGTTTGTCAGGCGCTGGAAGCCAATCCCAAGTCCGCTGCTGATTACAGCGCCGGCAAGGATGCGGCGCTCAAGGCTTTGATCGGCTGGATTATGCGCCAAAGCAAAGGCAAGGCCAATCCCCGCATGATTGGCGAGCTTTTAAAGAAAAAGATCGCGCGTGATGTTTGATCGTCCCAAAGAGCGTGTGATTCTGTAAAATAATAATCGCAACAACTTGTTCGCCTGATCGTCGCCATTCGTTAGCGGGTAGTCAAAATAAAGGAGGCCGTGTTATGTCTGCTCTACAGGAAAAATGCAGCATGCTGTTTGCGCAAATGCGACTGAATGCCATCTGGAAGACAACAGTATTTTGTCTGCTGGCGACTTTTGTATGGGCGGCGCAATCGGGAGATTTTATCTATACCATCAATCCTAACGGCACGGTCAGAATAGACGAATACACCGGTTTGGGCGGAAATGTCGCTATTCCATCCGCGCTGAACGGCAGAACGGTTGTTGGCATTGGGCGTTATGCGTTTTCTGCCTCCACCAATCTGGCCGGTATTATTATTCCCGACAGTGTGCTTTACCTTGAAGATTATGTTTTCAACGATTGTACCGCCCTGACATCGGTTGCTATTGGCGTCGGCCTCAACAGTATTGGGTTTGGTGTGTTTAATTATTGCCGTGCCTTAACCGCAATTAACGTGCATCCCGGCAATTCAACATTCAGCAGTATTGCCGGGGTTTTGTTCAGCAAAAGTCAAAAAACGCTTCTTCAATATCCGGAGGGCAGGGTCGGAGCCTATACTGTCCCCGCAGGCGTAACCAATATCGGGCGCAGGGCTTTTATGGATTGCGCGCGTCTATCCGGCATCGTGTTGCCTGCCGGTCTTATTGGTGTGGATGAAGCTGCATTCTGGGGCTGTACTGGTTTGCCTGGAATTACGTTGCCGGATGGTTTGGCAAACATTGCTGCGGATGCTTTCTGGGGCTGCTCCGGCATGGCCAATGTTACGTTTCCTGGCAGCGTTACCAATATCGGCAACCATGCGTTTTATGAATGTGCCGCTTTAAGCTCGGTTAATCTGCCTGCATCTGTTGCCAGCATCGGAGCATGGGCATTCGGGCGTTGTGCCAACCTAACGTCAATTGCCGTAGATAATCGAAATGCCTTTTACAGCAGTTTGAATGGTGTGCTCTTGAACAAGGATCAAACTGTACTTGTCCAATATCCCGGCGGCAAAAGCGGAACCTATAGCGTTCCCGGTAGTGTCATAAGTATCGGCGGCGATCCGTCTCTTTATAACGAAGGATTGGGCGGCTTTGCTTATTGCGCCGGTCTGACCGGTATAGTTATGCAAAACAGAGTGGTTGAGCTTGGAAACAACGCCTTTCGCGCTTGTATCGGCCTGAGAAGTTTGACGCTGCCCGACAGTATCGCTGTCGTCGGGCATTCCGTATTTGCATACTGTGCCAACCTGACTTCGGTTGCCTTGCCGGACCGGCTTGAGCAAATTCCCTTTACCGCTTTTGTCGGATGCACCGGACTCACCAGGATTGTGATTCCTGACAATGTTGCTGAGATTGGCGCAGGAGCTTTTGCTTCCTGTACCGGTCTGTCGCGCGCAATAATTGGCAGCGGGGTGGTTTCAATCGGCGAATCTGCATTTTGGAAATGCGAGAATTTGATGGGGGTTTACTTTTGGGGTAACGCGCCTGTCGTGGCCGGCACGAATATTTTCGATTACGCCGAAAATGCGACTGTCTATTATCTTTACGGCGCTGCGGGATGGGAAGCAACATTCGCTAATCGTCCGACCGCGCTCTGGAGCCCGTCTCCGTTGCCCAAAATCCGCGCCAACAACCAACGTGGCACAGTAACGATCGCGCGTGGACAGCCGCTTGCAATAACATTAACTATGGCGGCTGGGGGGTATTACAATGTTAATGTGGATTGGTGGGTGTTAATCATTCCCCATGCCGGCCAAAGGTGGTATTATTTGAATTCCGCCTTTACATGGGCGTCTTGCACTGCCGGAGACATGGCTGGGTTGCAACCCGCGCTTCAGGCGCCGTTGGTCAACGTTCCTGTTCCCGCAACGGTCTTGCAAATAAACAGCCTGTTGCCGGGCAGATATGCCTTTTGCTTTGCCATAGATCAGATGGATGGCATTCTGAACTATCCGGATGGCCCGATTATATTGGATGCCGTGCAAGCGCTTGTCGAATAACATCGCGCTTCAATACGGCGGCTATGATCCCGCAGTTGAATTGCGCCAGTGTGCGAGGCAGTTCATGGTTTGCCAGCACAATCCATGCTCAACGGCGCGCTGGTTTCCGCGCGCAAGCTCGGTTGATTTGAGCGCCGGATGATTTGCAGAGTGTTTTGATCCAGTTCGGCGTGTGCTTGGCATGTCCTCACATAAAAACAGGCACAATATGCCGTTGAAAGAGATTCTCCGTAACATTGGGCGCGATAAAGGATTCGTTTTGCTCCAAAGCTTCCAGATAGCGCGGACCCATTTCAGCCGCCACTTTGTAGGCGACATGCAGGAGTTGCCGGAAATGCGGATTATAGCGTGGCGCTTTTTCGTCATGGCGCAGCATTTCAGCCAGTTCGTCGCCAGAGAATCCGCGTACGGCGGCGACGGTCGGCAGCTTGCTGCGGTCAATATCTATGACTGTTGCATAAGGTTTGCATAGCTCATCAAAACGAGCGAGAGATTTTGCATGGATTTCGCGCACTATTTCGAGCCCCGTTCCGCCGGCCATGCACAAGCCGATGGCTTCTTCCAGCCATGTTGTGCCGGCAGTTTTGAGATGCACGCCGGCGTTGAATTTGGCCAGCGCGCGGCGAATG
>CAZMFH010000101.1:0-7357 GCA_964565485.1 uncultured Verrucomicrobiota bacterium
CGTGTCCGGGTAAATAAATGTTTTTAATTTGATAATGCCGTTAGATAAAGGTTGAAAAAAACACGAAATGAAAGTCAGAAGTTCAGTTAAACGAATATGCGAGCGTTGCAAAATCATTCGACGCCAGCGGCGTGTGCGTGTGATTTGCAGTAATCCGCGACACAAACAGCGGCAAGGATAGGAGTGCTGGTTATGCCCAAGATACTTGGAATTGATATTCCCGGTAAAAAAAGGATTGTTTATTCACTGCGTTATATTTATGGGATTGGCTTGACGCGCGCCAATAAGATTGTGCAGACAGCCGGCATTGATCCGGCCAAGCGCGCAGACAATCTGACCGGCGAAGAGATCACTCGGATTACCGCCATTTTACAGGAAGGCTATGTTTTGGAGGGAGATTTGCGGCGCGAAGTGGCGCAGAATATCCGTCGTTTGATCAGTATCGGTTCGTATCGCGGGTTGCGCCATCGCAAAGGTTTGCCGGTGCGCGGCCAGCGGACGCATACGAATGCGCGTACACGCAAGGGTGTGCGCAAAACCGTTGGCGCTGTGCGCGGCAAAGAGGCGCGCGCGGCGGTTCGCGCGGATGGCGGCGCGGCAAAAGCTTGATAGCCACATTGAAATAAAAAGGAAGTAAACCAGCATATGGCAAGCGATACTCAGAAAAGCGAAAAAGGACGGGAGCACGAAGGGGCGGTGTCCGGTCAGGCCGGAAAGTCCGATGCCGGCAGCGCGCCGGTCAAAGCCAAAGCGGAGTCCAAACAGGTTGCGGCTGAAAAGGGTGAACCTAAAACGCCGCCGAAGCCTGCGGATGGCGGAGGGGCCGTTGATGCCCCGGCGGTCGCTCCGGCGCGCGTCAAGGCATCCCGGACTGTTGCTTCCGGTGTGGCGCATATTAATGCGACTTTTAATAATACCCAGGTTGCCATTTCCGATGCGCGCGGGGCTGTGCTGGCTTGGAGCAGTTCCGGACGCATGGGCTTCAAGGGGACGCGCAAAAGTACGGCTTATGCCGCCACGGTTGTGGCTCAGGAGGTGGCGCGGCAGGTGGCGCCATATCGCATGCAGGAAGTTGAAGTGCGTGTTCAGGGTCCGGGCGCCGGGCGTGAGTCGGCCGTGCGCGCTTTGCAATCGTCCGGTTTGACGATTACCGTTATCCGCGATATAACGCCGATGCCGCATAACGGTTGTCGGGCGCGCAAGCGACGGCGTGTTTAAGCGGCTGTTTTTAACGGCGCGGAATTGTTTCGTTGTTGCTTTGGGTTGGGATTATTGATCCGGTTTAAAAGAAAGGGAGTGAGGCATGGGTAGATACAATGGGCCTGCATGCCGATTGTGTCGTCGGGAAGGAATGAAACTCTTTCTCAAGGGCGATCGTTGTTATATGGCCAAATGTCCGATTGACACGGGGAGATCCGCGCCGGGCATGCATGGCGCGCGTCGTTCAAAGGCTTCGGATTATGCGAGACAGTTCCGGGAAAAACAGCGTCTGCGCCGTTATTATGGCTTGCAGGACAACCAGTTCCGTCTTTACTTCGCGCGTGCCGCAGGCAAAAAGGGCATTACCGGAGAAACGCTTTTACAGATGTTGGAATTGCGGCTGGACAATGTTGTCTATCGGCTCGGTTTTGCGCCTTCGCGCCGCGCGGCCCGGCAATTTGTCTTGCATCAGAATGTTGTGGTCAATGGGCGCCGCGCGGATGTGCCTTCCATGAATCTTAAACCCGGGGATGTCATTGTGGTTAAAGATCGCAAACGGAGCCGGGATGCGGCGCGGCGATATTTGGAGGCCAATGAGGGCAAGACGGTTTCACCTTGGTTGATTCTTGATCGTCCGCAATTCCGCGGCGAAATAGTGCATGTCCCGACGCGCGAGGAAATAGCTCCTTTTGTCAACGAACAGCTTGTCGTAGAATTGTGTTCCAAATAACAACACGGCATGGGTATTTCCGCTATTTGCCCATGTTTCAGGAAGGATAGGTTCATGACTGTTAAATTTGGCCGTTTTGAAATGCCCAAAGGCGTTGTCAAGGACGAAAAATCCGCAACGAGCACTTATGCCAGGTTTATGGCCGAGCCGCTTGAATCCGGGTACGGACACACGCTTGGCAATGCTTTGCGGCGTGTTTTGTTGTCGTCGCTTGAGGGGGCTGCCATCTCCTCCGTCAAGATCGAAGGCGCCGCGCATGAGTTTTGTTCCATGCCCGGCGTGGTTGAGGATGTAACCGATATCATTCTCAATTTGAAGAAGGTTTTGTTGAAAATGTATGGTCGTGAGCCGCACAAGCTGCGTGTCAAAGTCAATGGTCCCGGCGAGGTGACGGCGGCAAACATTGAAAGCGATCAGGCGGTTGAAGTGGTCAATCCTGCGCACTATATCTGCACGGTTGCGGAGGGCGGCAAATTTGAAGCCGAACTGGAAGTCAGTCTTGGGCGTGGTTATTGTCCGGCTGAATGGAAGGCGCAGCGTGACCAGGAAATCGGGGTTATTCCGATAGACTGTATTTATTCGCCGGTCCGGCGGGTCAATTACAGCGTTGAAAACGTGCGTGTCGGGCGGCGGACCGATTACGAGAAATTGGTCATCGAGGTTTTGACCGATGAGCGGATCACGCCGGATGAAGCCATGATTCGCGCGGCGGTGATCTTGCGTCATCATCTGGATATTTTTGTCAATTACGACGAGGATTTGATCGAATTTGAAACGGAAGAAAAAAGTGTTGATGCAGAACGCGAGCAGTTGCGCAAGAAGCTGGCCATGAGCGTCAATGAGATTGAGTTGAGTGTGCGCGCCGCCAATTGCCTGAATAACGCCAATATTCTGACCGTTGGCGAATTGGCGCAGAAGACGGAAGCGGATATGCTCAAATATCGCAACTTTGGCCGTAAATCGCTGAATGAAATTGAAGCCAAAATCCGTGATCTGGGCTTGACTCTGGGCATGAAGTTTGAGGCCGATCTTTTAACGCCGCGCAGCGCGGAAGCGGTTGCCGCGGCAGCTGCCACGAAGAAGAAAAAAACTGATTCTTGATCGAGGAACGAAAATGCGACATAATTTGATAAGTACGACTTTCGGACGCTCTCAAGCGCATCGCCGTGCGCTCTTGGCCAGATTGACAGGGTGTTTGATTGGAGAAAAACGGATTGTGACCACCTTGCCGCGCGCCAAGGCTGTGCGCCGGTTTGCCGAGAAACTGGTAACGCGCGCCCGACGTGGCACATTGGCGGATAGACGTCATGCGGCCTCTGTTTTGCGCGACGACGCGGTTGTGCGCGAGTTGTTTGCCAAAATCGCGCCGGCTTGCCAGGGTCGTTCGGGCGGCTATACGCGTATTATCAAAATGAACCCGCGTGGCGGCGATCGAGCCGCGATGGCCATTCTTGAATGGGTGGCCATTGCGCCGGTGGAAAACAAGCCTACCGCCTAACACTGGCGGTGGAAGGGCATAAAGGACATGCCTAAATACCGATATAAAGCGGTTGATGGGCAGGGCCGGGAGAAGAACGGCCAGCTTGATGCGTCCAGCAAGGCGGCTGCTTTTGTGGCGTTGAAGCGGATTGGGCTGACGCCGTCTGCCGTCGAGGAAGCTGTTTCGTCCACAGCCGTTCCGTCTGCCGCTGCCCGTCGTGAGGCTGGCGCTCAGGCTTCAACCAAGTCCGCGTGGATGCAAGCCGGGGAAAGCGCTCACGCTCAAGCTGCTGCGCCGCGCCGGATGCCAAATCAGTCGCTCCGTCCGGCGCGCAATACGGCCATGAATCGTTCGCTCGGCAGTTTTTTGCCGCGCTTTATCCGCCACCGGGTGAAACGCACCCAGTTGATGGTTTTTTCACGTCAGTTGGCCACCCTGATTGATGCGCATGTCCCGCTTTTGCGCGCGTTGCAGATTTTACATAAGCAGGAGCCGCATCCCGGTTTGCGTGAAATCATCGGCGAAATCAGCGAATCAGTTGAGGGCGGCAGCACGTTCGCCGAGGCGCTCAGCCAGCATCCGCGTGTTTTCGACAAATTGTATGTCAATATGATCAAGGCTGGAGAAATCGGCGGAGTCATGCAGGTTACATTGACGCGTTTGACGGAATTTATTGAAAAAGCCGAAAAAATCCGTACGCGCGTCCGCGGCGCAATGATTTATCCGATTGTTGTCCTGGTTGTTGCGCTTGGTATTACCAGCGGCATGATGGTTGGAATAGTGCCGAAATTTGCCGAAATCTTCGGCCAGATGCTGCGCGGCAAGGAATTGCCGGCCATCACGCAGTTTGTGATGGGGGTCAGCGATTTTATGTTGCATCAATATTATTTGCTGGTTGGCGCCATTGTTGTTGTGATTGCGCTTTTTCAGGTCTTCGGCAGAACGCGTTTCGGGAGATATCAGCTCGACAAGCTGAAATTACGCGCGGTTATTTTCGGGCCTTTGCTCATGCGGGTGAGTGTTTCGCGTTTTACGCGCACATTAGGCACATTGCTGGCTTCGGGTGTGCAGATTTTGCAAGCGCTGATGATTGTGCGCGAAACTTCCGGCAACGAGGTGCTGGCGCGCGCTATTCTCGCCGTCCATGACAGCATCAAGGAGGGCGACACCATGTCCGGGCCGCTCGAACAATCCGGTGTTTTCCCGTCCATGGTTTGCAGTATGATTGCCGTCGGGGAGGAGACAGGGCGATTGCCGGACATGCTGGCCAAGATTGCCGACACATACGATACGGAAGTGGATTCGGCGGTGGAGGGGTTGACTTCCATCATTGAACCGGTTTTGATTGTGTTTTTGGCGGTTGTTGTCGGCACGGTGGTGATTGCCATGTTTATGCCGCTGATCAGCCTCATTTCCGGTCTGCAGAAATAATGCGCGTATTGCGGAACTGGCGGATGTGGCGCAAAAGTTGGGCTGATATTATGGGGTTGATCGGAGCAACATGCGGGCGCAATTTCCTGAGGTTATGGCCGCGCGTTTGCCGTTGAGTTTTTACCGGCGCGCCGATGTTGTGCGTATCAGTCGCGCTTTGTTGGGGCGGTATTTGTTTACCCGCATCGGCGGGAACAATGTAACCGGCGGCATTATTGTGGAAACCGAGGCTTATGCCGGCGCGACCGATCGCGCTTCGCATGCTTACGGAAACCGGCGCACACGCCGCACGGAAGTTATGTTTCAGGCCGGCGGGGTGGCGTATGTGTATTTGTGCTACGGCTTGCATTGTCTCTTCAATATTATCACTAATGTTGATGGTGTGCCGCATGCCGTACTGGTGCGCGGTATTTTCCCGACGCATGGTTTGGATGTGATGCGCGCGCGGCGGCGTGGCCTGGCGCGTTCCGACCGGCTTTTGGCGGCCGGTCCGGGGACTTTGACGCAGGCGCTGGGTATTACCCTTGCGCAGAACGGGGTCAGCTTGTTGGGCGACCGGGTCTGGCTCGAAGATGGCCTTGATCTGCCCGACAGATGCATTATCGCCGCGCCGCGGGTTGGCGTGGCCTATGCCGGCGCTGACGCGCAGAAGCCCTGGCGTTTTATGTTGCGCGGAGATTTAAATTTATTGCTTAACCTGAATTAACGGAAATCAAATCACATGACCAACAGCGCTGATACGGATAAACTTTCGGAAGCTTGCGGAATCTTTGGTATTTTTGGCGCGCCCATGGCGGCGGCAACCATTTATCAGGGACTGTTTGCGCTCCAGCATCGCGGGCAGGAGGGCGCCGGCATTGTGGTGAGCGACGGCAAAAAGGTGCGTTCCAACAAGGGGCTGGGTTTGGTCAGCGATGTTTTTGCGAGGGAATCGTTGGGACGTCTCTCCGGCCATCTGGGCATTGGTCATGTGCGCTATTCGACGACCGGCGCGGATCGCATCCACAATGTCCAGCCGCTGGTTGTCGAATGCGTTGACGGCGTTTGGGCTGTGGCGCATAACGGCAATCTGCTCAACGCCGAAAAAATACGGCGGATGTATCAGCAAACCGGCGCGATTTTTCAAACGGGCACTGATAGTGAAGTCTTGATTCATCTTTTGGCCGATCCCATGTTCCGTGAACGTCCGCACCGCGCGGCGCGGGCCTTGAATGAGCTGGAAGGTTCTTTTGCTTATTTGTTGATGACCAAGGATTGCGTGATGGCGGCGCGCGACCGGCTCGGATTCAAGCCGCTCTCAATCGGCAAGCTCGGTTCCGGGTATGTCTTTGCCAGCGAAACGTGCGCGCTGGCCCAGACGGGCGCGGTCTATCTCCGGGACGTTCGCCCGGGTGAATTGGTTGTGGCGGATGCCGGCGGACTGCACAGCATGATGTTTTGTGAAACATCCGGTCCTTCCGCCCAATGCGTGTTTGAGCATGTCTATTTCGCGCGCCCGGACAGTACTGTCTTTGGCGAAAATGTCCATGCGGTCCGACGCCGACTCGGCGCGCAGCTGGCCATAGAACAGCCGGCCGACGCCGATATTGTCATTCCCGTTCCGGATAGCGGCAATTCGGCGGCGCTCGGCTTTGCCCGGCACAGCGGTTTGCCGCTCGATTATGGATTTATGCGCAATCATTATGTTGGGCGGACTTTTATCATGCCGGAATCCGACCGGCGTTCGGATAGTGTGGATATGAAATTGGCTGTTGTCCCGGAGGTTGTGCGCGATCAGCGGGTTGTGGTGGTGGATGATTCCATTATCCGTGGCACGACTGCGCGCCGGCGCGTCTCCGCTTTGCGCGCGGCCGGCGCGCGCGAAATTCATTTGCGCATTGCCGCCCCGCCAACCATGCATCCTTGTTTTTTCGGCATTGATTTTCCGACGCGCGAAGAACTGATTGCCGGCATGCATTCACTGGATGGCGTGCGCGAATATGTCGGCGCCGACAGTCTTGGTTATTTGAGTCTCGACGGATTGCTGGCCGCATGCCGGTCATCCAGCGCATTTTGCTGCGCCTGTTTTTCCGGCAAATATCCGCTTGATGTCAGTCGTATGCGCGGCAAAGACGCGCTGGAAAGCGAGAATCTGCTTCTGGATTTGAACGATTGACTGCTTGAGCAAGGCGCCCTTCCAATGAATAATGCCGATTTGGAAATAAAATCCTCCGCCTTTACGCTTTCCGATATGGAGATTTTTGTTTTCCCGGAGTTGTTGTTCAGTCTCGTGCTGGCCAATCTGATGAGTCCGCGCATTTGGCGCTGGCGCGCGGATCCCTGGTTCGACGGTTTGGAAAAATTGACGCCCTATCGGCGCATTGTGCGCCTGAAACAATACATCATTGATCATTATGCTTTTAATTTGGACTTGGAAACCTGGGGGTTGACGACGAAACAACGCGAGTTGGAGCGTTTTGCCGGCCTGGTGGATGCCGATCTCTTGCGGCAGTCCAATGCGCTCTTTGGGTATGAGG
>CAZMFH010000101.1:7367-8873 GCA_964565485.1 uncultured Verrucomicrobiota bacterium
ATTTTGATATTGATATCCGCGCGCATTTCGGGCTCGACAAGCTTTCCGGCGATGTTATTCCCTATTGGAAAACGGAAACTGTTGAGGCGATGGATGCTTTCCGGCACAAGGAAAATTATCAGGGCGGCGCGGGCGAATGCGTTTCACTGGCTGCGCTTTATGCCGCAGCTTTGTTTATCATTGCCCGTGTTCCACTGAAGGATATTTATCTGATGGCAACCCCGCTGCATTCACAGAATTTTGTGGATCTCGGCGATGGAATTCTGACCAATAACCGCCGCCTGGTAACGAAGGCCATGTGGTTTAACGGCACCGCCCTTTCGGCTCAGGCCCGGCGCGCCCTCGAAAACGAGCGTGTAACCATTTTGGCGCACGAGGACGGCTATCTGCACACCATGTATCCGGAATATACCGTTCCGGAACGGGTTTATCAGCGTTTTGCGGAGCGTTTGGCCTCTTTTTTGCGCGCCGAGTTAACCGCCGAAATGCTCGGCAATTATCTGCGCCACCGCCGCGACATCCAAAAATGTTTTCAAATCCGGTTCCCCATTCATGGCCAGGATCATTATATCAATGCCGAACGCGCGTTTGCGTATGAAGCCGGCAGCGCCTGCAAACTGACCGATGCCACCCGCCCCAGGCTGCTGGCCGAAATCGAATTGGAAAATTATGCGCGCGCGCCTTGGCCGGGCGTGATTGTCCTGAACGACCTGGAGGATTATCTGCGTGCCCGGCGCATTGATTGGGCGCGGCCGGAGGATATTGCCGAACTTAAAAAACGTTTTGATTGCCGTTGCCTGAATGCGGAAGCGGCGTTGGATGGATTAATCCGCTTTTGCCGCACGATTCCGCGCCTTCCGGAATTGACGCACAGGAAGTATCGTCCGGCTGCGCCATTGGGAATTACGCTGGAAATGTCGCGTACGGAAATCATTGCGCAGCTTGAACAGATGCGTTCCATGAACCGGACGGCCGATCTGGCTTTCCACGCCTATCGCGATTTGAATCGCGTTGAGGCGGAACCTTTTTTGCATGCGGCGCTTCGGCGCAGTCCGGTTTCAATTGCCGGTTCTTCCGCGCTGCCGGAAGCGGCGTTGTTGGAGTATATCGCGGCCATGCCGGATCAATCCATTTATGATGAGCCGGGGCGTTTGTCCCAGCCGGATGAGGTCTGGAACTATCGCCGCGGCGATGGCGTGGAAAAAGCGGTGCTGCTTGCCAATATCCTGTTGGCCCGCGCGCCGCAACAGCCTTTGTCCATTGAGGTGGCGCCGGATGGCGCGCGTTTGCTTGCGCCATCCGGCAATGTGGTTTTTAAATCCGGCAAACAACTGCGCCGGCAAACTTGGCGCTTGACGCAGGGTAATGCAAATTGATTGAATGTTCGGAAATATGTTATGGAGGAAATTATGGCAAAAGTAGGTATCATCGGCGGTTCGGGGATTGACGATAAATTGCATTTGACCGACGTGCAAAGATCCAAAGTTCATACGCCCTATGGCGCGC
>CAZMFH010000102.1:0-8857 GCA_964565485.1 uncultured Verrucomicrobiota bacterium
CTTCAATGCGATACTGAAGCCAAAAAATATTGCCGCGTTTATAAAGGTAACCTTTCCGGTGCTTCATTGAATCCCCCTTTCGCTATTATGCGTTTTTGTTCACTGGGGGGCATCATAAAGCAACATTTTGCTACAGTCAAGCATAAAAATACAATAAAATCAATGGTGCGGCGCGGACTCATAATCCGTTGGTCGCTGGTTCAAGTCCAGCCGGGCCCACCTTGTTTTGTTTTTGCTGTAGTCCTACACATGCCTGTGTAACGCGAATGAGATCTGGTTGGCGGCAGACCAGGTTCAGCGCCATGCGGCAAGCGACTGTTTGGCAAGGCGCTCTGCATAACCTTCGATTGCGCCGGCAAAGCGCGCCACACCGGAATCAACGGCCGCGCGCGCGACGGCAAAGGATACATCAACCAAAAGACGCCGATCAAACGGCTTGGGCACGATATATCCTGGACCAAAGCTCAAATCCGGCGCGGCAAACATGGTTTTGATCGTTTCCGGAACAGGCTGGCGCGCCAAGTCCGCCAGGGCATGCGCCGCCGCTTTTTTCATGGGCATATTGATCGTCGAAGCTCCAACATCAAGCGCACCGCGAAACAGGAAAGGAAAACCAAGCACATTATTGATCTGATTGGGAAAATCGGAACGGCCTGTGGCCATGACATAAGGCTTTTTGCCAAAAACCGCTGCCGCCTGATCCGGCCTGATTTCCGGATCAGGATTAGCCATCGCAAAAATGGCCGGATAATCGGCCATATCATTCAGCCATTCGGCAGCCAGACAGTTGGCGGCGGATACGCCGATAAAAACATGCGCGCCACACAACGCTTCCTTTAGTGAACGCGCATGCGTTTTGACGGCATAGCGGCGCTTCATTGCGTTTAAATCGCTGCGGCTCTCATGAATCACGCCTTTCGAATCGCAAAGCACAATCGCGCCGACCCCGGCGTCGCACAACATATCGGCAATCCGGATGCCGGCTGCTCCGGCGCCGTTAATCACCACGCTTAATGCGTCAAGCTTGCGGTTGCTCAAAAGCGCATAATTCAAAACACCCGCCAGAGTAATCACCGCCGTTCCCCACTGATCGTCATGAAACACGGGAATATCAAGCATACGGTCAAGGCGTTCTTCAATCTCGAAACAAGCCGGGGCGGCAATATCTTCCAGATTAATCCCGCCAAACATGCAGGCCATGCGTTGCACTGTTTCAATAATCCGTTCCGGATCGGATTTGCCGGAACAAGCCCCGTTCAGGCGACAATGCTCCAATGGCACAGGCCAGGCATCCACATCGCCAAACGCCTTGAAAAGCACGGCTTTGCCTTCCATGACAGGAATGCTGGCTGTCGCGCCCAAATCACCCAACCCGAGAATCGCCGTGCCATCACTGACAACAGCCACCAAATTGCCCTTGGCGGTCAGGTCAAAAACAGCACGCGGATGCGCGGCAATTTCACGCACCGGCAAAGCCACACCGGGAGTATACGCCAGACTCAACTCAGCAGGACCGGCAAGCGGCCTGGTCAACCGGGCGCCAATTTTGCCGCCCCGATGATAAGCCAGAATATCTTCTCGACAAATACTCATAAATCGGCATACTATACCGATTCGCGGATTAAAAGCAATGTTTTAATGGCCCCCTTCGTCTATCGGTCAGGACGTCAGGTTCTCATCCTGGTAAGGTGGGTTCGACTCCCGCAGGGGGCGCCATTACGATCAAGATGAAAACAAAGACAAAATCCATTGGAATTGCCTGCGCCGGGAATTGGATTGTTGACAACGTCAAGGTTGTTGATCACCTGCCCGATCGCGGCATGCTCGGCAACATTATCGAGGAAACACGCGGCACCGGCGGCGCCGCTTTTAATACAATTGTGGATCTGGCGCGGCTTGGCGCAAAATTCCCGCTTTACGGCTACGGCGCAATCGGCGATGACAAGTCCGGCGAATTTATCATCCAAACCTGCCGCAATCTGCGCATTGATATTGCCGACTTAACCACACTTGCCAATGAATCAACTTCATATTCGGACGTGATGACCGAACAGGGAACAACCGACCGATCTTTTTATCATCGTCGCGGCGCCAATGCGCGTTTCGGCATTGAGCATGTCCCGTTCTCCAAATTAACCTGCCGTATCTTTCATCTCGGTTATCTGTTGCTGCTTGACCGGCTCGATCAGCCTGATCCTGAATTCGGAACGGCGGCAGCCAGGCTCTTAAGCATGGCGCAACAACAGGGCATCAAAACCAGTGTTGATGTGGTCAGCGAAGACAGCAACCGTTTCAACAAGATTGTTCCGCCCGCGCTGCGCCATACTAATTACCTCATTTTAAACGAAATTGAAACCGGACGCACTACCGGCCATAAAGTGCGTGATGCCCAAGGGCGGCTTGACGCAAATGCGTTGGCCGAAGCCGTTGAAATGCTAAGCGCCATGGGTCCGGAACTGATTGTTGTCCACATGCCGGAAGGCGCTTACTTGCGCGCAAGCGATGGACAACGTTTGGCGCGCGGCTCGCTGCAACTGCCCGGCAATTTCATCAAAGGCACGGCGGGCGCCGGCGATGCGTTTTGCGCCGGCATGCTTTATGGACTGCACGAAGCCTGGAAGTATGCGGACGCCATGCAATTAGGCGCTTGTGCCGCCGCCGCCTGCCTTACCCACCCCAGCACAACCGATGGCCTGCTTCCGCTTGATCAAGCGCTTGAACTTGCCAAACGTTTTCCCGAACGCGAACCGCCAATCAAAACATGAACGGCTGCATCCAGGTTTACACCGGCAACGGCAAAGGCAAAACCACAGCCGCGCTTGGCCTGACTTTGCGCGCAGTCGGCGCCGGCATGCGGGTCTATATCGGGCAATTCCTCAAAAAAGGGATATACAGTGAAGTTAAAGCTCTGCGCCGGTTCGCTTCGTCCGTTCAACTCCAACAGTTTGGGCTTGGCAAATTTATCAAAGGCCTGCCGGCGCCGGCGGAAAAACGCGCCGCACAACGCGGCCTGGCTGCATTACACCGGGCAATGTCAAGCGGTCGTTTTGATGTGATTATCGCCGATGAAATCAATTGCGCCATAACCTGTGGCGTTTTAACCGTCGCAGAAGTTCTTGCCTTGATGCAGGCCAAACCGAAGCGCACTGAACTTGTCTTAACAGGACGCGGCGCTCATCGGCGTATAATTCGCCAAGCCGACCTTGTCTCGGTGATTGCCGACCGCAAACACCCGTACCAAGCCGGCCAAAAATGCCGGATCGGCATCGAACACTAATCATTGCGCATGAATATATCACACCTAAATCCGGCAGCCGGCGCGTATGAACGGATGTGCTGGCTGCTTTTGGCGGTTTTCTGTGCTTTTGGACTGTTTGATCACTCATTGTGGTCCAGCAACGACACGCGCGAAGGCGCCATGATCCGCGAAATGGTGCGCGAGAACATCTGGGTTGCGCCGTCATTTAACGGCCAGTATTATCTTGAAAAACCGCCGCTTTTACACTGGACTGCGGTTGTGTTTTGCCGTATGGCCGACAGAGTCAATGAGGGGCTGGTCCGGCTGCCGGCGGCTTTGTTCGGATTCGGCGCATTGCTGCTCATTGGGGCTTGGGCGCGCGCGCTTGGGCAAACACGCGCCGGTTTGCCGGCCGCTTTTATGTGCGCCACTTCCGCGCTTTATTTCGAATATTCCCGGATCGTACTGACCGATGCGGCTTTGACTTGCGCGGTTATTTTGGCGCTTTATTTGTTTTGGCGCGGTTATTCCGCCAAACGATTTGCATGGTATGTTTTCCTGCCGTTTCTTGTGGTCTCGGCGCTTGCGTTTTATGCCAAAGGCCTGATCGGGCCGGGACTGATCTGGGTTGCCGTGGCGCTCTTCCTCTGCATCCGGCGCGAATGGAAATTGATTTTCGGACTGGGATTTGCTTTTGCGCTGATTTTTACGGTGAGCCTCTTGCCCTGGGTTTGGGCCTTGTGGAAAACAGGGGGGATGGATTTTTTGCACGGCGTCTTCTGGGAAAATCAGTTCGGGCGTTTTCTGGCATTTAATGATCCCGCCCTGCCGCTTGATCCTTATTATGTGCATAAAGAATCAATCTTTTATTATCTCAAAAACATTCCCTTGCGTCTGCTGCCCTGGACTTTGCTGGTTCTTCCGGCGCTTTGGCATTGGTTCCGTCCGGGACGTATCCGGCGTGATCCGGCAGCTCTCTTTGTGCGCACGGCCTTGCTTGGAATGCTTGCAGTTCTGCATTTGTCTTCCGCCAAAGCGGCCTGTTATTCCATGCCGGTTTTTCCGGTTTTGTTTCTAATGACCGGCGTCTGGCTTGCGGACAGCCTGCAAAATGGATTCTCGCAAATTGAGCGCCGACTGATATGGACAACATTCGGAATCTTGGCCGGGGCGGTCTTATTGGCGCCATTGGCATATGTTGTTATGTTCGCGAGTGGCCTATCTTACATTTGGGCGCCAGGCCGCAGCGCAGCTTTGGCCGGGTTAGGTCTGGCAGTCATGACTTTGACGGCAGGCTTTTGGAGTTTAAGACGAATTTTACGCAAAATTCGCGCCGGCCAGCAGCAACAGTCCCTTTTTGAATTGCCGATTGTTTTGACCGTGCTGGGCATGCTCGGCGCGGCAATATATACGCCGGTTTTGGAATATCAACGCTCTTATGTGCCATTGACTGATGCCGTGCGTGTTGAGCTTGAAGCCGGACGCAGGATGGCATTGGCAGGCATGCATGAGCGCAATTTGGGCGCTTTGATGTTTTATCTGGACCGTCGTTTTGACGTGGTCTCGACAACTAATGCTCATGAACTAAATGCTTTTTGGGATGCAGCCGGCGGCGCATCCGGACTGGTTGTTTCAGAACACGACTTGCAAAAAGTGCAAAATGGTCTGGAAGATAAAGAGTATATTGTCCGTCCGGTGCCGCATGACGGCAAAAAGAGCCGAGAATTTCGGCTGTTGCTGGCTGATTAAATCGGCCAAATGTTTGCTTGCGCAGAAAGAGCATGCTTATGTTCAAAAAACTTCCCGGCAAAATTATCACTTGGCGCTCCGGCTCGATTTTGGCGGCCTTGATTATCACCATAGCCGGCGCAATAGTTTTATGGGAAACGAAGTTGGAGGATTGTGTTGCGACCAAGCGCTGGGGGGTTGTGGAATCCGGTTTGATCTTTCGCTGCGGACGCTTGCCAAGTGCGCGCATGCGCAATGTTTTGGCCAGGCATAATATTCGCGTTCTGATTGACCTCACCCAGCCGACGGCCGATCCAAAGCATCATACTAAAGAGCGTGCCGCCGCAGATGATCTTGGAATAGCATATTATAATTTTGCGCTGATTGGCGACGGCACGGGCAATATTGAACATTATGCCTTGGCTCTTGCGGCATTGACGGACGCCCGCCGGCGCGGATTGCCGGCGCTTGTGCATTGCGCCGCCGGCGCGCAACGAACTGGCGGCGTGATTGCCGCCTATCGCATCTTCGGGGAAGGTTGGTCGCCAGATCAAGCGCGCCTTGAAATGCAGCGCTATGGCTGGAAACCGCAAAAAGATCGGATTCTGCTGGACTTTCTGAATCGAAACATGGCCGAACTGGCGGCGCGCCTTTTAGAGCTTGATGTTATTAAGCAAATCCCGTCTCCGTTGCCGCAGCTTTGACACAAAACTTGTTATACCAAAAACATGCATTTGGAAATGGAAACAGCCCGGCAAATATTAAGCAACCAGCCCAATCGCGTGCATTTGATGGGCATTGGCGGTGTCGGCATGGCAGCGCTTGCCTTTCAACTATTCCGGGCCGGTTGGCGTGTGTCCGGTTGCGATTTGCGCGAAAGCCGTTTGACCGCTTGGCTGCGCAAGAACGGCATTCCGGTTGCCTGTGGACATGCCCCGCGGCATGCGGAACAGGCGGACTGGTTTGTGCGCAGCACGGCGGTTGGCAGGCGGCATCCGGAAATCATGGCGGCGCAATATCGCAAAATCCCGGTTCTCCGGCGTGGAATTGTTCTATCCGCCTTGATGGAAAAACGCGCCTCGATCATTGTCTGCGGAACGCACGGCAAAACAACAACAACCGCCATGCTTGTGCGCGCGCTGCGCGCGGCACGGCGCGCTCCGGATTATTGCATCGGCGGCGATGCTCCGCGCTGTGCGGTTGCCGGCGCAGGCCGCGAACCATTGATGGTGGCGGAAGCTGATGAAAGCGACGGCACGCTTGCTGTTTTCGCGCCGGATATTGCTGTGATCACCAACATCGAATTTGATCATGCCGAACATTACGCGGATATGCCCGCGCTCCTGAAATGTTTTGCGCAATTACGCGCACAGGTCAAACAGAGCATCATTTACTGCGCCGATGACTCTCAATCCGCGCGCTTGCTCGCGCGTCATCCGCGCGCGGTTTCCTTCGGATTTGCGCAAGACGCTGAATGGCGCGCGAAAATAGTTTCCACTACAAGTTGTTCAACCGCTTTTGCGGTTGAACATCAAAACCGGCCATTGGGCGTAATTAAATTGCCGGTAACCGGAACGCATAATGTTTTGAATGCTCTTGCAGCCTGCGCGGCGGCTTCTGCTTATGGAGCGCCATTCACGGCCATCCGGAAAGGCTTGAACGGATTCCTGCCGGTCCGCCGTCGTTTCGAAAAAGTTTTTGAGCGCAAAGGACTTTGCGTAATTTCCGACTATGCTCATCATCCGACGGAAATTAAAGCGGGACTAAATTCCTTTCAACACATCCGTTCCGCGCGCCATAGAGTTGTTTTTCAACCCCATCGCTACAGCCGCACAAAGGCAATGGGCCGCGAATTTGCAGAAATTCTGCAAAACCTCGATGAATTGATCCTCACCCCTGTTTATGCGGCCAGCGAGCCGGCCATTGCGGGAGGCGACATCTGGGATCTTTATGAGCATTTCCGCCGGAGAGGCCGCCTCATCCCCTTGTGCGCCACATCACTTGCGCAGGCGCAAGCCTATCTGTGCGCCACATTGCAACGCGGCGATGCGCTCCTGGCGCTTGGCGCAGGTGATGTTGATCAAATCGCGCGCCGAATTAAAACCATTTTCGCGCGCCGGAACTGGCAAACTGTCAATCCGACATCAGCCTGGCATGATGCGCTACGCCGCCTGCCGCTCCAAGCATCTCAAATCAGGCGCAATGAACCTTTGGCCGGAAAAACAACACTGCGTGTTGGCGGCAGCGCCGACCTCTTTGCTGAAATCGGATGTCTGGCCGATCTGAAAGCTGTTTTGGCAACATCCGCTTGCCGCGCCATCCCATATTCCATATTGGGCGCGGGCAGCAATGTTCTGGTCAGTGATTTGGGCGTACGTGGTCTGACCATGCGGCTTTTCGGTCCGGATTTCCGAACCATCCGCATGGAAAGCCCAAACTGCGTTGTCGCCGGCGCAGGCGTTTCCTTGCGCGCTCTGACCGCATATTTGGCCAAGCACGGACGGAGCGGACTGGAATTTTTGACAGGGATTCCCGGCACGGTTGGCGGCGCATTGCGCATGAATGCCGGCGCGTGGGGCAAAACCATCGGCGCGCGAACACGCTGGGCGCATTATCTTGACCGGCAACACATTGAAAGGCAAACCGTCCGAAAAAAATTGCAGTTTGGTTATCGTTGCGCAAGAGCATTACAGAATGCCGTGATCATTGAGGCCGCGTTTGACGTGGAACCGGCCGCTGCGCGTGTTATCCGCGCAACAACATCAAAAATACAAAGTCAACGCACCTGGCTGAGCGGACGGCAATCGGCCGGTTCGATATTTAAAAATCCTGCCGGCGATTTTGCCGGGCGTCTTCTGGAAAAAGCGGGCATGAAAGGACGGCGCATTGGCGGAGCGCAATTCATCAAGGCGCATGCGAATGTAATTGCAACCATGCCAAACGCATGCGCAGCGGATGTCCGCGCTTTGATTGAAATAGCGCGCCGGGCAACCATGGAATATTGCGGGGTAACCCTTGAAGAGGAGATCAAATATCTTGAGTGACCTGAATTTTAAAAATGTGGCCGTCCTGATGGGCGGTATTTCCCAGGAACGCGAAGTATCACTGCGCTCCGGCGCCGCTGTGGCAGAGGGACTTCGCCAGGCTGGTTATAACGTAGCGGAAGTTGACGTGCGCTGCAAACAACTGAAACTGCCCGGCAAGATTGACGCGGCCTTCATTGCGCTCCACGGCGAATTCGGTGAAGACGGCCAAATCCAGCAGATTTTGACCGATCTGCAGATTCCCTATACCGGCGCAGATCCGATTGCCAGCCGCACAACCTTCGATAAAATCAGGACCAAGCAAATTCTTAATCAACATAATATACCCAACCCAAAAGGTGAAGTTCTGCGCCAGGGTGATCGCCCTACCCTGCCTTTGCCGTTGTTTGTCAAGCCGGTACGGCAAGGCTCCAGTTTCGGGTGCCATTGCATCCAGCAGGAATCAGACTGGTCTGCGGCATTTGCAGACGCTCTGACCTATAATGGGGAAGCGCTTGTGGAAGCTTTTATTGCCGGCAAGGAACTTACCGTCGGCATTGTTGACCAGGAAGCTTTGCCGGTAATTGAAATTCGCGCGCCGAACAGCAATTATGATTACAAGGCCAAATATACGAAGGGCATGACGGAATATGAAGTGCCCGCCAAAGGAATTCCGCCGGCGGTGGCGCGGCGCGCCCAGGAATTAAGCTTGCAGACCTATCGCGCCATGCGTTGCCGGGGAATGGGGCGAGTGGATTTGCGCCTGAATGCCGCAAACGAATTGTTTGTCCTGGAACTGAATACCATTCCGGGATTTACGGAAACCAGCCTGTTGCCCAAGGCTGCGGCCGCAGCAGGAATCGGGTTT
>CAZMFH010000103.1:0-8783 GCA_964565485.1 uncultured Verrucomicrobiota bacterium
GTAACCCGGCAAAATGCCGAGCAGATCGAACATAGCCTTGATGGGGCGCACCCAAATGGAGTTTTTGATCAAAGTCGGCACCGGATCGGTTTCAGACGGTTCCCTGATCATCAGTGCCCAACCTGCTTCCTGCGCTGCCGTGCGCAGCGCCAGAATCTTGAAGTTTGGGCAAAAACCCTGCAGATAAATCAAATCGCGCACGGCGCCCATGCCGGTCTGGACTTCAAGAAAACGGACACGGTCTTCCAGCTCGACGCAATATTTTTCAAGCTCTTTGCGCGCGCCGCCGGATTTTTCAAGCTCGGCGGCAAGCTCGGCTTGTCTGCTAATAACCGCCTGCAACTCCTGGCGCACAGCCGCAAGCGAACGCGCCGGGATAGCGCGCTCTTCCGCTTTGATCGCGACATGCTGCGGCGCAAAAAGCACAAACCAGACGCCATCCGGCGAACGAGCCAGTTCCCGCAGCACTGCGCCGACCGGCGCGGCCGGCAAAGGCTGCTTGCCGCCCAGGTAATAGAGGCGGGCATAAACGCCCTTTTCGGCAAGCGCCTTGAGCGCATCGGGATCGAAATCACCGAACGGCAGCAACGCCTGTTCTTCCTGGCGACATTGTTCCAGGCGCTCGGCCAGTTCGCGTTTTTCGCGCAACAGACCGGCAACGGCCGCAACCAATTTTTCAGGCGCAATCCCGGCCGGCGGCAGGCCTTGCGAAGCCGCCGGCAAAGCGGCCAGAATTTGCCGGGCATGTTCCGCGTTTCGGCGGGCGTCATCCAATTCGACGGCTTCCGGCGGGGTTACCGGTTGAATGTGCAGACATTCCAGCTTGCGCAAACGCTCAAGCGTGGCCGCGCGGTGCGCGCGCATGCAAATCAACGTAATCTTGCTCATCGGCACGATCATGCCACTTGTTCCCCGGCAATGTTTTTGGCTTTGGCAATTTTGGCTCTTGCAACGGCGGCGGTTTGTTCGTCTCCCAGGAAAATCCGGATAACGCGGATATTTTCCGAACACTCCGGAATCTTGACTTTTTCAAACAAATTCACGCGCTGTGTTGTGGTCAATAATTCCGCTTCAAGCAATTCGCGTTGTTCTTCCAAAAACATCCGCGCGATTTCGAGCCGCGCCAGGCGCTCAAGCAGATCCACGCCGTCATCGAGCCAGGCAGGCGTGGCGAATAAATCCACAGGCTTGCGCTCAAACACCACTTCCTGCAGCACCGGAATCACCACACCGGCGATATTGCCGGTGGCGCGTCGGATTTCGCGCAAATTCAGGCAGGCATCAAACGGCAAATCCTCGGCAAACAGGCGCACCCACTGATCAAGATCGGCGCGCAACCTGGTTTGTTCCGCCAGACTTTCCTCAATCGCGGCTTTCAGCTTGCGCACTTCAATCTGCAATTGCTGTTTTTTTAGTTCAAGCGTCGGCAGAAACCGCTCAAAACGGCGCAACGCATCGCGTTGCCGCTTCAGTTCGCTTTTGGTATGCTTGATTTTGGGCATTTTTTTTATTGCGCGCGCTGCTTGGGCCAAAACTCATTAATAAACTGCGAAGGTATGCCTGTTTCCGCCGGCTCGAAACAATCGGCCATAATCGCCCAGCCCAGATCAAGGGCTGCTTCGAGCGGAATATTGACGTTCAAATCCATCATTTCCGTTTCAAAACGATGCCCATACTTCAATAATTTGCGATCCCAGTCGCTCATTCGGAAACCCATCGCCTGTTTTTCCTGGCTTTCACGATAGGCGGCATAGAGCTGAATCATGGTGTTCATGATCGTGCGATGATCCTTGCGCGTCTTTTGATTAACAAGTTGTTTCAGACGGCTCAACGATCCAAAAGGCTCAATATGCCCGTTGCGCAGATAAAACTGGCCTTCCGTGATATAGCCGGTATTATCCGGCACCGGATGGGTTACATCATCGCCCGGCATGGTGGTTACCGCCAAAATCGTGATTGATCCGGCGCCTTCAAAATCAACCGCCTTTTCATAACGCGCAGCCAACTGACTGTAGAGATCGCCCGGATAACCGCGATTGGACGGCACCTGTTCCATGGTAATCGAAATTTCCTTGAGCGCATCGGCAAAATTGGTCATATCCGTCAAAAGCACCAGCACGCGTTTGCTTTGCAATGCAAATTGCTCAGCCACCGCCAGGCAGGTATCGGGCGTCATCAGGCATTCGACGGTCGGATCGGCAGCGGTATGGACAAAGAGAATCGAACGGCTCATTGCGCCGTGTTCTTCGAGCGTATCGCGGAAAAAGAGATAGTCATCATATTTCAGCCCCATGCCGCCGAGGATGATGATATCAACTTCAGCCTGCAGGGCAATGCGCGCCAGAAGCTGATTATAAGGCTCGCCGGCCACCGAAAAAATGGGCAGTTTTTGGGATTCGACCAATGTATTAAAAACATCAATCATCGGAATGCCGGTGCGGATCATATTGCGCGGAATAACGCGCCGGGCCGGATTGACGGAAGGCCCGCCGATAGGCGTTGGGTTTTCCGTAATTGCCGGACCCTTGTCGCGCGGCGCGCCGCTGCCCGTAAAAATGCGCCCCAAAAGAGCCGGAGAAAACGCGGTCTGCATGGGATGCCCCAGAAAGACCGATTCGGCATCCGTCTGAATGCCGCGAGTCCCGGCAAAAACCTGCAAGGAAACCCGATCCTCATCCAGGCGAATAACCTGCGCCAATGACGATCCGGCATAGGTGGTTACTTCCGCCAGCTCCCTGTAACCGACATCGCTGGCGCGCAGCGTAATGACGTTTCCGGCGATTCTTTCCAGACGATTGTAAATTTTACGCATAATCCGCTGCCTCCGCAACCATGCCGGACATTTTTTGCTCCAGCTCCTTGAATTTTTCCGTTTCAAATTCCGTCCAATTCCAGTCCCTGGTCAATTGGGTCAGGGTCTGGAAAAATTTGCGGGCAACAGTTTTGTCGGCAAATTTCATCGGCGTATCGAGAATGCCGACGATATACTTGAAAACATAGCGCTGCCGTTCGGCAATCGTGGCGCCATCAACCTTATGATAGGCATCCTGCTGCAGATAGACGGCATCGAGATATTCGCTCTTCAGATAGACGATAAAATCCTCAATGCTGGTGCCTTCTTCGCCGACCACTTTCATCATTTGATCAACTTCGTGCCCTTCGCGCAGAATACGGCGCGCATTTTCAAGATCGGCTTGCGGCACAATGCTCTTATATTTGCTCCAGCTTTCCAGCGGATCAATTGAAGGAAAGCGGCGGGCGTTGGCGCGGTCGCGCGAGAGACCATGAAAAGCGCCGACCACCTTGAGTGTGGCCTGGGTAACCGGCTCTTCAAAATTGCCGCCGGCCGGACTGACCGTGCCGCCGACGGTAACCGATCCGATGGAACCATCATTCAAACGCACAATACCAGCGCGTTCATAGAGCGAAGCGATCACCGATTCCAGGTAAGCCGGAAACGCCTCATCGCCCGGAATTTCCTCCAAGCGCCCCGATACTTCACGCAAAGCCTGCGCCCAGCGCGACGTGGAATCCGCCAGCATCAAAACATTGAGCCCCATCTGGCGGTAATATTCGGCCAGCGTAATTCCGGTATAGACGGAAGCCTCGCGCGCGGCAACGGGCATTGAGCTTGTATTGCAGACAATAATCGTGCGCTCCATCAGCGAACGCCCGGTGCGCGGGTCGGTCAGATCGGGAAACTCGCGCAAAGTTTCCACCACTTCGCCGGCGCGCTCGCCGCAAGCGGCAATAATGACGATATCAACATCGGCATGGCGGCTGGTAAGCTGCTGAAGCACCGTTTTGCCGGCGCCAAACGGGCCGGGGATACAGTATGTGCCGCCGCGCGCCACGGGAAAGAAAGTGTCCAGAATACGCATTTTGGTGTTAAGCGTTTCCTCCGGCTTCAAACGCTCTGCGTAACAACTAAGCGGGATTTTGACCGGCCAGGATTGAATCATGGAAACGCCAAGCTGTTCGCCATCCCGAACAAGCCGCGCAATTTCCTGATCAGCCTTGTAATCGCCGGCCAGCGCAAGCCATTCCACTTTCCACGCGCCGGACAATCTGAAAGGCGCCATGATGCGATGGGTAAAAATACCTTCCGGCGTGGTGCCGAGCGTGTCGCCCGCGCGCACAAGCGCATCCTTCCGGGCCACCGGCGTAAACGGCCAAACCCGATCCCGCGGAATGGCCGGCAGATAGACGCCACGCTGCAGGAAAAACCCGCACTTTTCGGCCAGTTTCGGAAGGGGATTTTGCAGACCGTCAAAAATCTGCCCCAACAGACCAGGCGCCAGTTCAACCGAAAGCATGGCGTCGGTGAATTCAACATTATCGCCGACTTTCAAGCCGGTAGTGTCTTCAAAAACCTGGAGGTCGGCGCGCCGACCGCGCACGCGAATAACTTCCGCCTTGAGCTTGATTTCGCCCAGCACGGCGAAAGCGACTTCGTTTTGCAGAACGGCGCCGTCAAATTCCACCGTTATCAAGTTGCCGTTAATGGCGACAATACGTCCGTTTTTTTTATTTTCCATGGCTGTATTTTTTCAAGTTGCCTTTATGCTGCGTTTTCCGTCAGACGCTTGATTTGCTTATCCAGCGCTGCCTGCCCCTTTTCCGTTTGCATGGCGTGCCGGCGTTCGGCAATCTTCAGTTTGGCGGCATAAGCCACCACCGCGCTCAGGCCGAACGGCTCCTCCAAAGCCAGCTCATCGGCAAGCAACCAGCGCAAACGATCCAGGCTTGTTTCACGCTCAAGCGGATTGGACTTGGCCATTGCCTCGCCGACAGCATGTTCGATAAAAACGGAAAAAGAAGGACACGGACGCAAATGCGCGTTCGCATCAACACGCAAACGCGCGGCGCGCAAGCGCGCCACGGCATTGCGGACTTCGGTTTCAAGCATCCACCATTTACGCAGAACGGGGTTCTCAAAAGCAGACGGCTCATTTTCAAACACATGCGCAAGTTCGCGGGCGTCTTCCGGTTTCAGCCACTGTGCGCAGCGTTCGAGCAATGCGCGCGCGCTCAGCCGCGGCTCGGCATCCCACTCCAGCATCGGCAAACTGGCCGTCAAATATATCAGCATGGAAGACACAAACTTTAGTTCCCGGTTTTTTGGGCGGCATCCGCCGTTTTTTGCGCCACGCGATAAACAATTTCCGCCAATTGCGGCTTGAGCAATGCGCACATGGATTCGGCAAGAGCTGCTTCGGTAAAATCATGGGACACATGTCCGTCCCTGACGGCGACACGGAAGCCCTTGGCAATCCGGTCGTTCGGACGCAGTTCCACACCCTGAGCCATGGCATTGTTCAACCCGGACGCCAGCAATCCGGCCAAACGGCGCTGATCTTCCGGATTCAGCAGGACGGTCAGATTGCCGGCC
This sequence comes from uncultured Verrucomicrobiota bacterium, assembly GCA_964565485.1. Taxonomy (GTDB): domain Bacteria; phylum Verrucomicrobiota; class Kiritimatiellia; order JAAZAB01; family JAAZAB01; genus CAZMFH01. The sequence goes on from CAZMFH010000103.1 coordinate 5,393, forward strand.
TTAAGCCCCTGGGCGGCAAAGGCCTCGACAATCCGCGCAAGCATGGATTGCATTGTTTCCGGCGTCAGCGCCTGGCCGACTGATTGCCGCGCGGTTTCCTCCAGAATTGCGTTCAGCCCGGCGCCACAGGCAATCAGAACATCGCGGGCGGCTTGGGTCAGGGTCTTGCGACTGCGTTCGGTAAAAACTTCCGCATCTTTTTCAGCTTGTTTGAGGATTGCCGCGGATTTGGTTTGAGCTGTTTTAACGATCTCAGCCGCCTGCTCCTTGGCGCGCGCGATAATTTCCGCTTCGGCCGCCGCCGCTTTTTCGACACCGTCTCGCTGGATCCGTTCAATCAGACCTTGTAATTCATCAGCCATATCATCGCCCCTCGTTAAAATTGCGCGTTTTTATATGTTTGCCTGTCCAGCCAATCACAACAGCATAAATTCAATTTTTTTATTTCGTATTTGGTTTTTTTTCGTCGCGGATAATTTCATGTAAAATGGTGTGATAGCCCTTGCCTTGCGCCATCTCGTCCTTAAGTTCCCGTAAAACCGTGTCCGTGCCTTTGCGCGGCACGGCATCAACCGTAATGACCGTATCGCCAATGCGGATACGATCGCCGGCGCTGAGCCGCCGCACTTCGACGGGCTGATCGTTGACATATGTGCCGTTACGTGAATTAAAGTCGCGGATAAAAAAAGCATTATCCCAGAAGGAAATGCCGCAATGCCTGCGCGACGCCAGCTGATCCGGGATTACAAGATTAACATCAGCGGCGCGCCCAATTATAATATCCTGGTCGCTCAGCGTATATTCCTTGAGCTCGCCATTTGGTAATGCATAACGTAAAATCATCCGATGCAGTCCCTCCCATCATAACTCAGGCGCGACATTCGCGCTCAAAAAGCATCTTAAAATAAGCTATTGTCGCATGCAAGCCTTCTTCAAGAGAAATTTCCGGCGTCCATTTCAGTATTTCACGCGCGCGCCGGATATCGGGCTGCCGGATCTTAGGATCATCTTCCGGCAGGGGATGAAACTCAATCGCCGACTGACTGCCGGTCAAGTCCCTGATTTTGCCGGCAAATTGCAGGACGGTCATTTCAAGAGGATTGCCGATATTGACCGGATCCTGTTCGTTGCTCAAGGCCAGCGCAAAAATACCGCGAATCAAATCGGATACATAGCAAAAACTGCGCGTTTGATGACCATCGCCGAAAATGCTCAACGGCTCGCCGGCCAATGCCTGCTTGATGAAAGCCGGCACGACACGCCCGTCGTTCGGACGCATGCGCGGACCGTATGTGTTAAAAATACGGACAATTCTGGTGTTGACACCGTGCGCGCGACGGTAAGCCATGGTCATGGCTTCCGCAAAACGCTTGGCTTCGTCATAAACGCCGCGCGGCCCAATCGGATTGACATTGCCCCAATAGGATTCCGGCTGCGGGTGAACGAGCGGGTCGCCATACACTTCGGATGTGGAAGCCAGCAAAAAAGTCGCATTTTTGGCTTTGGCGAGCCCAAGCGCATTGTGCGTACCGAGCGCGCCAACCTTGAGAGTCTGAATGGGCAACTTCAGATAATCCACCGGACTGGCCGGCGATGCAAAATGAAAAACAAAGTTGACCGATCCGTCAATGGTGATTGGTTTGGTAACATCATGCTTGATGAATTGGAAAGCATTTTGCTCCAGCAGGGACTGAATATTGGCCATGTTGCCGGTAACAAGATTGTCAAGGCAAATGACCTTGTGCCCCTGCCGCACGAGATAATCGCAAAGGTGCGAGCCGAGAAATCCGGCGCCGCCGGTTACAACCGATACAGGTTCGCATTGCGCTTTTGTCATAGTCGGTTTTTTCAATTGTTGGTTTAGCCTGTTTTTGGCATAGACGGCTCGAATTTACTTGAACACATAAACGATGGTAGTGTATATAATTCATATTGCGGTAGTCAATTGCAAAAACGGAGGTTGCATGAAATTGCCTTATCGGCTTGGCTGGTTGCCGGATGTGCCCGATCAAAGAGATGTTCCCTTCACGGCGATTTTCCGCGCGCCGCGCGTCCTGCCGGGCCGGATTGACCTGCGCGACAAATGTTCGCCTGTCGAAAATCAGGGTAATCTGGGCAGTTGCACGGCGCATGCATTGGTAGGGGCATTCGAGTTCCTGCAACTGCAAGCTTTAGACAAAACTCCGGCGCGGAGTTTTCGCGATTTAAGCCGGCTTTTTGTTTACTACAACACACGCGCTGTCATGGGGACGGTGAACGAGGATTCCGGAGCCATGCTGCGCACCGGCATCAAAGCGTTGAAAAAACTCGGCGCCTGCCGGGAAAAGTTGTGGCCGTATCTCATCGGCCGTTTCCGCGACAAACCTTCGACAGCCTGCTATAAGGAGGCGGCCGGCCACCGCATCGCGGCCTATCAGCGTTTGGACACTTTGTCCGCCATGAAAGCCTGTCTGGCGATGGGATTGCCTTTTGTTTTTGGCTTTGCGGTTTATGAACACACGATGTCCGAGGCTGTTGCGCGCACGGGGCGGATCCGGCTGCCGGTTGCGGGCGAACGTATGCTGGGCGGCCACGCCGTCATGGCGGTCGGTTACCGGGACGCCGAACGCGCATTGATTTTTCGTAATTCCTGGGGCGCCTTATGGGGTCGCGCCGGTTACGGTGAACTGCCTTATGCCTACCTGGAAAACCGCAATCTCTCGGACGATTTCTGGTGCATTCAAAGCACGGAAAATAATCTCTACGCCATGTTGAAACAAGAGCATGCCTGAGTGACAAGCCTGGATCCGTGATGAGGTCAGGGAGCGAGAAAGCCCGACAACGTCAATAAATCATACCGACCGGACGAAAGACGTATGGCCAAAGTCCCGGTGGGCGGGTGATAAACAGCCGGATCAGCATTGCCGTCGCCGTCAAAATCCGCCAGCGCCATTTGCCATTCCGGCATATTGAGAAAACCGGCTTGCTGCTGCGCATTTACATATCCACGCCCGGATAGTAACGCCTTACAAGCGCCGGTTTGCAGATCACAGGCAAACGGGTCGGCCAATCTATCTCCATCCAAATCGCCGGCCGCCGCCGCAAATCCAAGGCCGCCAAGCAGACCTGGAAAAACTTTTTCCGCATAAGCTATCCCGGAAAATCAGAATGGCAGGGCTCCGTTGCCGCGCAACGCGCCGATATGGCAGCGCCGCCATGCGCCAATAACAGAACCATGAACGGCAAAATTATAAGTTTATGCAACATATTGCTGATATTTGCCAAATTCCGCCGGATAGTCAACATATTTTACAGGACTGCGTCATGTTCGGAAAAGACGGCGTGGCCGGCACACTCCGCCCCGCCATTATGGCCAAATGTGGCTTTGGTGGGGCGAGACCTCCGGGCGAGC
>CAZMFH010000104.1:0-8775 GCA_964565485.1 uncultured Verrucomicrobiota bacterium
GTTTCTTGCGCCTCTCCTCGCAGCCTGATTAATAACCTCGGAATAGCTATAAGGAGTCAGAATTCAGAATGGCCTGCGAATACGCCTCCAGCAGCTTGCTGACCTCAACCAACAGTGTATTCAAATCGGAAACATCGCCGTAGTCAAGGTCCCGGACGAGAATCAGGTAGTAGCGTGATTCTTCGATGGAGCCTTGCGCGATGTTGAGAAAGCGAAGTTTGTCCGCTTTCCCACGCTTTCTGAATCCTTCCGCAATATTCGCCGCAATGGATACGGCGGCGCGACGAAATTGAGATGCCAAGCCGTAATTTTCCGATCGCGGGAATGTCCGCGACAAACGGTAAACAGCAAGCACGAATTGATGTGCCTTTTGCCAAACCATCAAGTCTTCGAATGTTTTCGCCGGATTTCGCATTCTGACTCCTGACTCCTGACTACTGACTACTTGAGTAGCAACATATTTTGAACACAAAACACAAAGTGTCAAGCTTGAATCACAGAATCCGGAATGATGTCAGGATTCAGGCCAACATCAAGCGCAGGGGATGGACAAAACATTTTCCAGCAATTCCGGCAATTCGCGCATTGACGCAATTTGTCTGTCGGCGGACACAGAGGCGGGGGCGCTATTAACCAGAATCGTCCGGCATCCGGCGCTTCGCCCGGCCTGCACATCAGTCTCAGCATCGCCGATCATCCAGGATGCCGCCAGATCAAGCCCATGTTTACGCGCCATTTGGAGCAACATGCCCGGCTGGGGTTTCCGGCATTCGCAGACGCCTTTTTCATGCGGACAATAAATAATATCAAGCAACGCCAAACCTTCTGCTTCAACAACCTTCCGCAAACGCGCATGCAGGTCTTCAAGCGCCTCGCGCCGGATCAGGCCTTTGGCCACAGCACGCTGATTGGTAACAATAATGGCCGCATATCCTTTGCGGCAAACAACACGCAGCGCCGCAATGAATTCCGGCAAAATCCTGAAATCCTCCCGGCGCGTAACATAACGGCCCGGGCCGGGCGATTCGTTAACAATCCCGTCCCGATCAAAAAAAACACAACGCATTGCCATTTCGGCCTCCGCTGTTTTGCGATTGACTCAAAGGAATGATATTTAACATACTTCCCAAACCACTTGCAATTGCAAACAATGGGAGACGCATAACATGCAGCCATATTTCCTTCAGCGCCGGCCAACGTCGTTTGGGCTGATCCTGATTTTAATCCTGACCTCATTTTATGCAAGCGCGGACGCCTTGCGCACGCTGAATCTTTTTGTTTTGGACAGTCAAACCGAAGCCGGCGACGCATGGAAACCGATTGGCGGATCGCCGGCAGCCATTCGGGAAACAACCGCGCCGGGCGGCACGCGCTTTCCGTGTAATTTTATGCCAAACCTGGAGCGGGTTTACTGGGATCGCGCCACGAAACTGGATTTGAGCAATGATGAATTTCTGGAACTTGACCTGACCTGTGAAAATCCATCCGCAATCCGCACAATGGGACTTTATTTACAAAGCGGCGACGGCTGGTACCTCTGGCTGGTTAATTTGAGCGAATCAGGCCGCCAAACCATTACTTTCGCCCTGCGCGATGCGGCCACCGAGGGCAAACCCGCCGGGCTGAACAGAATCCGCAATGTGCGCCTCAGTTTCACACGCGGTTCGACCGGAAACGCCTCCATCGCGGCGCATGCTTTGCGCGCGGGAACATCCACGCTGCTCCTGGTCCGCGGAACTCTATCCATCGCCAGCGACGGGGAACGCAATGCCGCCGCGAACACCGCCAGACGCATCAGCCGTTGGCTGAACAACAAGGGGGTCCGGCACGGCATCATTGATGACGAAGCCGTTATTGCCGGACGCCTGCGCACAGCAAGCGCAGCAATCCTGCCCTATAACGCGCTGCCGCCGGAATCCGAACTGCGCGCCTTGGAAGCATTTCTAAAACGCGGCGGCAAATTGATCGTCTGCTATTCCGCCGAACCGCGTCTGGCCGCCTTGATGGGATTTCGGCTTGGTCAGTATCAGGCCGCGCGCGCGCCGGGGCAATGGAGCAGTTTTACATTCAATTCGGATGCGCCGCCATATATGCCCAAAATTGTTTATCAGGAGTCATCTAATATCATGCCGGCCTACCCCGCCGATGCCAAAGCCCAAATTATCGCCTGGTGGCAAAATGCCGCCGGCAAGCAGGCCTCCGAACCAGCCTGGGTCCAGTCGCCACAAGGTTGGTGGATGGCGCATATTCTGTTGGAAGGCGACTCGGCCGGAAAGGAGAACATGCTGCTCGCTCTGCTCGGCAGTTGTTTGCCGACGGTCTGGGAACAAGCCGCCGGGCGCGCGGCAACATGCGCCGGCAAAATCGCCGATATGCCGGATATGCGCGCAACCGTCGAAACCATCAGTCGTATGGCGCGCAAGGCTGCTGCCGCCGATCAAGTCGAACAACTGTTGATTCAGGCGCAAGCCGAACATCAAGCGCTCTCAAACAACATCCAAAAACAAAGACATGCCCAAACCGTGCGCGATGAACAGCGCCTGCGCCAAACGCTGATCGAAGCGTATGCCCGCGCACAACAACCGCAAAAGCAGGAATTCCGCGCCGTCTGGGATCATACCGGCCTGGGACTTTATCCGGGAGACTGGCGCAAAACCTGCCGCATCCTGGCTGATACCGGCATCAATGTTATCCTGCCCAATGTCGTTTGGGCCGGATTGGCTCATTATGCAAGCGCAATCCTGCCACAGTCCGACAATGTCACCCGCTATGGCGACCAACTCAAGGACTGCGCAAAGGCGGCGCGGGAATCCGGGCTTGAAATCCACGTTTGGAAGGTCTGCTGGAATCTCGGCAATGCGCCGACAACATTTATTGCCAAAATGCGCAAGACCGGCCGCACTCAAATCGCAGCCAATGGCAACGCCCTCAACTGGCTTTGCCCAACACATCCGGAAAATATCAGTTTGGAACTAAATTCCATAAATGAAGCGCTTGCGCATGCGCCCGTCCAGGGCATCCATCTGGATTACATCCGTTATCCCGATCAAAGCGCCTGTTTCTGCGATGGTTGTCGCCGCAGATTCGAACGGGATATCGGCGAATCAGTCGCCAACTGGCCAAAATCCGCGTATAGCGGCAAATATAAGGAAAGTTACCAAACATGGCGCAGCGCGCAAATGACCGGTTTTGTGCGCACCCTGCGGCGCAACATGCGCAAAAACCATCCGAATATGCGGCTCTCTGCTGCTGTTTACCCGGAATATCCCGGCTGCATCACAAGTATCGGCCAGGATTGGGGGAACTGGCTGAAAGACGATCTGGTGGATTTTGTCTGCCCCATGAACTACACAACCGACAGTTCCGTTTTTGCAAACATGGCGCAACGTCAAATGAATTTAACCCGCGCAGCTGGCAAAATATTCCCCGGCATAGGCGTCAGCGCCTCGGAAAGCCAACTGCCGGCGGATAAAGTCATTGAACAAATACTGCAAACACGCGCGGCGGGAACCAAGGGTTTTACGCTCTTCGACCTCAATCCTCCGCTGGAACGCGACATCTTGCCATACTTAAAGATGGGAGTTACCGCGCCGACGCGGCAGTAAGACGAAGATAACGCAAATAAGGTTCTTCGTACTGCTGATGGCGGGCATGATCCGGATAAAAGACGCGTCTTGCCTGATACCATGCCGAAACCGGATCGGCAAGACTGGGGAAAGCACCCGCGCCCCAGGCGGCGAGCATGGCGGCGCCCAGCACAGCCGCTTCCGTTACCAGCGGCTGTTCGACAATACGCCCGGTAACATCCGCTTTCATTTGCAACCAGAACTCGTTTTTTGCCCCGCCGCCGATACAGCGAATAACTTCCGGCGCAAAGCCGCTGCGAATAAGCAACTCCAGATTCTCACGCAAGCTGAAAGAGAGCGCTTCCAAAATTGAACGGAACATATCTGCCCTGGCATGCTGAAGCGTCAAATAATGAAATGCCCCGCGCATGGATGGATCAGGATGCGGCGAATTCATGCCGTCAAAGTGCGGCACCATGCTCAAACCGCGACAGCCAATCGGAACGGCAAGCGCCTCCGTATTGAGATCATCAAATGATTTGCCGCAAGCACATTGTTCGCGGAACCAGTCCAGGACAACTCCGGCAGTTTTGGCATATAACATAACATAAGACAACGGATCAACAGGAAAGGAACCGCCGAACATCCCCCTCGGCATTGCGGGCGGCAAACGCTCGGTTAAAGTAACCATGGCCAGGCAGGTGCCGCTGGTTTCGGAAAGAATACCCGGGCGGCAATTGCCAGCGCCAAGCGCTCCGGCATATTGATCATTTGTGCCGGCAACCATAATCGTATCGGCATCAAGCCCCCACTCCCGGGCACGCTCAGCCAGCAAACGACCAATCACACGGCCTGCCGGGACAATGCCGGAAAGTTGATCTTCCCTGATCTCCGCCGCCTGCAAAGCTTCCGGCGCATAGCTCATTCCACCCTTTACGCACAAACCTGTCGAACCGGCCGCCTTCGGCTCGGTAATCGCCTGACCCGTCAACCGATAAGCAACATAGTCCGGCAAAAGCAAAAAACGGCGCGCGCGCTTCATGATATCCGGATGATTTTCACGCAGCCAGCAAATTTTGGGCGCAGAGGCAATTGCGGCAAAGCCGGTTGTTTTTTGCCCAGCGCCCACCAGCGCAACCATCTTTTCGGTCAAACGCCGCGCCTGCTCAGCCGCCCGGCTGTCGTACCAGACAATCGCCGGATGCAAAGCGCAATCGTTTTCATCCAACGTAACAAAAGTCTGCCCTTGGGTAACGACGGTAAAAGCGCGGATCGGCAGGGACGCATTACGCACAACTTCACGCACCGCCTCGCGCGCAGCGGTTTCAATCGCCGCTATCGGTGTTTCAACATGCCCGGCTTGCGGGTGGCTGGGTGTAATGCTGCGGCGCGCCATGGCCAGCAAAGCGCCTGCGCGATCAAATACTGCGGCTTTTGCGCCCGTGCCGCCAAGATCCAGCCCCAAAAACGCATGCAAATCAGACTTCATTGGATGACAACACTTTCCCAACCCATCATCTGCGCCAAATCCGTCATTGCCGCAAGCGAAGCGCCATACGCCATCACACCATGATGCGTCCCAGCCGCACGGCTGTAATCCGCCAGAAAATCGGCAATCGGCATTTCCGGACGGAACCAGCCATGGATTGAGTTTTTCATGCGATCAGACTTGCGCGCGTTTTGCATAACAACCGGCGCCACGATCAGCCGGAAACGATCTTGCGCAAGCGGGGCAAGATTGACGAATAAAGCCGCGCCACCGCGCAAACAACCGACCGGCTTGACAGGATTATCGGCATCGGAAAATTTATAGCTGATCTCATGCAAACGCGCCTTGCCGGAGAGCAGGTCAACATTGACTTCACCCATATGGCTCAGATAAATCGTATTGCCTTTCCAGTCCGGACAAAACATTTCCGTAAACGTCGTTTGCGGGTAAGCGCGCATGATCGCTCCGGTAAACGCGGCGGTCAACACATCACCTTCGCCGGCATAACCAATCCCGCGCGCCATGGTTTTACCAGCCTCAAGGAACGGCACGGCACAAAGCCCGTTCTTCCGGCAGACATCCAGAAAATTGACCGTCCAGGCCGTCAAGCGTTCCCGTTCAATCCATTGCCGCACCGCCAATCCGACATGGACGGAGCGCCGATGCGCAGTCCGATCAACTTCAGCGGCAAGAAAACGCCTGCCGTCCGATGCAAGCTCCTCTTCAATCGCACTGCCTTTCACAGACTGCATGGCACGTTGGAAAGCTGCTCCGCTTCCCTGCACAACAGTCAAGCCAAGCGCGCGCTTTAATAAAACATGCGGAACGACAAAATCGCCCATACCCCGAAACGGCTTGCCGATCAACCCAACCCGCGCCCGCATCAAGGCGGAAGCCATACGGGCAGCGATGGCGCGGCGCGCCACGCGCTTGAGCACATCCGATTTTTGCCAATGCCCTGCTTCAATCACAAAAGGCTTGCCGTTACGCGCCAGCAAATTGCACATATCCTGCACACCATGAATGCCGTGATTATACATGGTTTTGGACGGCTCCTGCTCAGGACCAAAGGCATGTTCAGGCGTAGTATCCAGCACAATAATCGGCAAGCGCGTGGCCTTTAAGGCCGCCGCCGATTCCAGTGAAGGCGAATAAGCCAGATGCAAGGTAACAAGCGCCTCAACCTGCATTTGCTCAAAACGGGCAATCGCGGCATTGAATTCAGGCGCCAACCGGCAAATCGGCGCAGTGCATACTTCAAGACCGCGCCGCCGCAAGGCATCGGCCACGTTATTATAAAAATCCTCCACCACCTTGCGGCGATCAGGAGTTGAACGATCATAAAGCTCAAGATAAAAAGGCAATAAACCAACTTTGATGTTTAACACAACATTCCTCCATACCTACCCCGGCATAACCGGAACCGGCGCGACTACGCAGGCACGTTAAGCGGTCAAATCATTACGAATCAGGTCAATATCAGAAAAAGTCCGGCAGATTGACGACGGCATAACCGCTGCCGGAAAGCTTGATCTTCCAATAACCGGTTTCCGGATTGGCAACAGCCGGATCGGCCAAGCCGTCGCCATCAAAATCGGCCGCCAAGGCAAAATAACCCGATGAACCAAGGAAACCTGCCGGTAAATTTACCGCCACATAATCCGAACCGGACAACATGATTGTCCAGGAACCATTCATACAATATATTGCCGGATCAGCCTTGCCGTCGCCATCAAAATCGGCCGCCAAGGCCATCCACCCCGGCAATCCCAACATACCCGGCGCATTGATCATGCCATAGCCGGAAGATGAAGCCTTAATCTGCCACGTTCCTGTAGACATACTGGTAATCGTCGGATCAGCCTTGCGGTCGCCATCCAGATCAGCGGCCAACGGCGCCCAGCCGACTTCGCCAAACGACCTGGAAACAATCCACTCCGTGTAACCAATCGAAGACGCCCGCACTATCCAGTCTTTCAATGCCAAATTACAGACCGCCGGATCAGCCTTGCCGTCTCCATCAAAATCAGCCGCAACCGGCAAACAAATCGGTCCGCCAAGAAAACGATCAAGCTTTACTTCGCCATAGCCGGCCGTTGAGAGCTTGAGCGTCCATGTCCCGTCAAACGCATCATATATGGAGGGATCCGCCTTGCGGTCTCCGTCAAAATCGGCGCCAAACGGAATAATGTTTTCAGCAACCGTTATTGACGCAATATTGGTTTGCAGATCAAGCGGAAAACCGCCTTGGGTATAGGCTTGGGTAAACAATATATGCGAAATCGAATCCATCCGCGTGGAGCGCACCGCTGTAAACTTCGCCGTTACAACCGTTGCCTCCCCAATAGCCACCGGACCGACATTATCCCAAGAGACAAAGAGTCCAGCCGAACTATCCGCAACCGGACTACCACCAGCATAAGCCAAAACATTACTGTCATACTGAAGCTGCAACTGCACCGGAGTCAATGTCTGATATCCCGTATTCGTAACCACTATCCGGCAGGTGATCGTTTCCTTGACCACCGGCACACGATTATTGGGGGCAACGGTCATCTGCACAACAACGCCCGGCGTGTTCACAAAAGCCACACCAAGCGGAATTTCCATCCGCGCGTCAAGCGGCAAAACCGCAAAATTCAACGCGCTGACCAGCGCCAACCGATTCGCTGCGCCAGACATGGTTGGATTGCCGGCCAAAATCCATTTACCATCCGGACTTGCCGCTAAAGTATCCACTCCGAACAATTGCGACGTCCCTTCTCCCAAAAGCCTGGCCACATCGGCGCCACCCACCGTTACATTGCCGGGACCATTGATTGACAACCAAGCAAGTATTTGAGCCGACTTAGGATCGGGACCATCCGGATCAATAACGCCGTTCCGAAGCACATACGCCCTGTCGCCCGAGGGCGAAAATGCAATTGATTGCGCCGAGTTTACGGGCGCGCCCAGCGAAACAGTCGGAGTTTCGCCCGTTACGACAACACCCGGGCTGACAATTCGGTAAACATGGATCTCATTCGTGCCGGCACTGGCCGTCAAAACCGTCTTGCCGTCCGGAGAAATCGCAAGATTTACCGGACGATTTGTTTGGCCGGATGATCCGCGTAAAGGATGAAAGGATTCCGAAACCAATCCGGTAGGACACACCAGACCATAAATAATGCCGCTAGCAAAGTAATCGGCCAGAACAACGGTTTGATTATCAGCCGCAATTGAGACGGCATTCGCATAACCGGAGGTCATATGATAAGTGTACGCATAGACGACGTCCGATGTCCTGAAAGCATTAAAATCAATCACACCGATATTTGGAGACGCACCGCCATCCGTAACAAGGGCAAATTGGCCATTCGGCGCAATGGCTATATCTTCGGAGAAAAAATCGTTGCTGACATATCCAAGCGAAACCGGATGCGTAGGCGAAGAAATATCAATACAGTGCACTTCCTGCATTCCAAAATTGGAAACAAGCGCTTTTTTGCCGTCCGGCGTAACCGCCACATCCAGAACCAGGCCATTTGTATCGCCTAATTGATCGCGCAAAAAAGGACCGTAAACCGTGGGTGTTGGCGTACCAAAGTCAATCATGCCAATTTGTCCGGCAGGCGCATCCGCAACGACCGCCCAAGGCGCCGCCAAAAGCGCCGAGCCTGATAAAACAAAAAAGCATCCTGCCACAAAACCAAAAAACTTTTGCATCAACACGCCTCCCTG
>CAZMFH010000105.1:0-5778 GCA_964565485.1 uncultured Verrucomicrobiota bacterium
TCCGGGCAAGCCGCCGAGCATGACGCAGCCCTGCCAAACCAATTTAAAGCCAAAAAATCGGCTTGATGAAACACTTTTTTTATGCCACTTTTTAGAGTCGCTTTCAAAAGTCAGCTTTTGAAAGCAGTATTCATCAGACATCAGAATGTAAAATCCAGCAAATTGGTTCTGTTATTAATGGCTGCACAGGGGAGAATAAAAGAAATGCGTTCCTTACAAATTCTTATGGTGTTCGGATGTTTGGCCGGATCATTTTTGGCGGCCCCGGCAATCGGCGGCATTACAGTTGTTTCAACTAATTTCGGCTTGGAAAAGCATGAGGCGCTTTTCGGCATAACACCGGAATCCGACGGCAAGTTGCTGATCAACGGATCATTCACATTAGTCAACGGCATCTTTTGTCCGGGCGCCGCGCGTTTATATCCGGATGGTTCTTTGGATACCGCCTGGCGGCCAATGCCGGGCGGCACAGTCATCAAAATTTTAACGGCAGCGGATGGCATTTATCTTGCCGGTGATTTTGAGCATATTGGCGGCACACCACGTTTCGGGCTGGCCAAAACGCATCCGGCAACTGGCGCGCTTGTTGCCCAATTCAACCCAAACCCCAATGCGCCTGTGTTTGATATAGCCATGCATGGTTCTGCGCTTTATGCCGGCGGCGAATTCACTCATATCGGTGGCAAGGACCGCCCGTTGGTCGCCAAACTTAATCCTTCAACCGGCGCAGCAACGCCAGCTTTCACCAACGGCCCGGAATTCATCCAGATTGCCGCCATGGCTCTGGATGAAACCGGTCTGTATCTCGGCGGATTTTTCTGGGAAATCGGCGGCGAGCAGCGTTTATATGTCGCCAAAGTTTCCACCAACAGCGGCGATGCCATTCCAAACACATTTACCAATGGCGCGGATCAAGCAATCTTTCGTCTGCGTATAGCAGGCAATTATCTCTATGCCTGCGGTTATTTTGAATCCATCGGCAACGAGAATCGCAACAGCTTCGCCAGACTAAACCGCATGACGGGCAAAACAGACACAAATTTTCAATCCGGCATCAACGATCTTGCCGATGGATTGGTTATGGATTGCGCCATAACCGGCAGCGCTGTTTTTGTATGCGGCGATTTCACCAATTATGGCGGCACCTCAAAAGCATTCATCGCCAAGGTCAATGCCGCCAACGGCGCGGTTATTCCCGCTTTCACCGCGCAACTGGACAATGCCGTTTCCGGACTGGCCGCCTTGCCGAACGGCAAAATAGCAGCCGCCGGCGCTTTCACTCAAGCCAACGGACGCCCGGCACGCGGAATTGCAATATTTGATCCGATCACAGGCGCTCGTGACCAAAATTTCTCGGCGCGCGTCGCGGATGGCGGCATATGTCATGCCGCCTTGCAACTGGCGGATGGCAGCTGGATTATCGGCGGCGATTTTCAAATGATACATGGAACAAACGCGCCTTATCTGGCAAAGTTTCTGCCAAACGGAGCATTGGATGTTAATTGGACTCCGCGCTCTGACGGCCCAATCCAAGCTCTGACCAGCGACGGATCAGCCCTTTATGTCGGCGGTTCTTTCAATAAAATCGGCGGACGCAACCAAACCAATATCGCCAAACTGCGCCTAAGTAACGGCGCAGCCGACAGCGCCTTTACGGCGCAAGCCAGTCAAGAAATCAAATCGCTGGCGCTTTCCGGTAATACGCTTTATGTCGGCGGTAGCTTTACTAATATCAACGGCCAGCCGCGCGCGCGGCTGGCCAAACTGGACAAAAACACCGGCGCGGTCAATCCGGATTTTACGGCCAATGTAAACAATTATGTCTCCGAAATAGCCTTGGACGGCGGCTACCTTTATGCTTGCGGCTCTTTTACACAAATCAACGGCACAGCTTGCGGATACATTGCGCGGGTTAATGTCACTTCCGGCGCGCCGGACACAGTCTGGAACACGAATGCCGAAGCCGATGACCGGATTTCCGGCCTGGATGTTACACCAACAGCAATATTTGCCGGAGGCGATTTTAATAATATCGGCGGACAACCGCGCATTTGCGCAGCCAAACTGAACAAATCCAGCGGCCACGCCGATCCAAACTGGACTACCGGAGATACTAACAACACCGCTTATATTTTTGCGATCCGCGCGCACGGCGATTATGTTTATGTCGGCGGCAGTTTCAATCAAATTGGCGGGCGCGCTTTTACCAATGCCGCCCGGCTTTCATTGCAAAATGGAGCGCTGGACCAAAACTGGCAACCGATGCCGGACAGCACAGTTTATGATTTCCAATTCCAAGGTCCTTATATTTTTATGTTTGGCTGTTTCCTGCATGCTGCCGGAATTCAGCAACAAGGCGTTACCGCCCTGACGCACAACCGGCCACAGGTCTCCATCACGGAGCCTGGCCCGGAATCAAATCACTGGTTTCAAAGCCTGGCAACCATTGAATTGGAAGCGCAAGCGCAGGCCGATACAGGCATGGTTATCACCCAGGTTATGTATTACGCCAACGGCCACCCCATCGGCGCAGCCACGACAAGTCCATACACGTTTATCTGGACCCCGGTTGCTGAAGGACAATATACAATCAAAGCTGTTGCTTGCGACCAATGGGGAATAACAGGTGAATCAGCATCCATGGCCATATCCGTTACCCCTTATCCGCTGGCGGCTGATTTTGATGGCGACGGCAAGGCCGACCCGGCGCTGCACGTAATCCCGCCCGGCGCAATTGTCGCTTCCTGGTATGTCTGGCTATCCGGCAACGGTTACAGACGCGTGGGGCCGGTTTTACCCGGAGAACTTTTTGCCGTTCCATTGGCCGGCGATCTCGACGGCGACGGCAAGGCCGACCCGACATTGTGGTGGACTGATTATCTCTCCGGTGATTTGCGGAACGTCTGGTATCCCCGGCTTTCCACCCAGGGCTATCTGCCGATCGGTCCGGTTTATTTGGGCCCGGCCGGCACAACGCCTGTCCTGGCCGATTTTGACGGCGACGGCAAAGCCGATCTTGGCGTCAGCAGAGACGACAGCACTCATAACATCTGGCGCGTATGGTGTTCCAGCGCAGATTATGCCGATAGCGGCGACCTGCGTTTCGGAACTTTATCGCCGGGCATGCCGCTGGCGGCTGATTTTGACGGCGATGGCAAGGCCGATCTCGCCAAGGTTCACCAAAACCAATGGCGGATATGGTTGTCTTCCGCCGGCTATCAATTTCATGGCCCTTATACATTTGCAGCCCCATCCGGCGGCATACCGTTGGCGGCTGATTTTGACGGCGACGGCAAGGCCGACCCGGCAATCTATGTGCCGATAGGGATGAGCAACGCGAACGGCTGGTATATCTGGCTGTCAGCAAGCGGATACATCAGGCACGGACCATATCCATTTTTAGCGCCATAAGCCGCTTTAACCGGGCTGGCCGCCGTCAATGCGGGCAAGACTGCCGTCCAATATGCGTGTAACATCACGGGCAACTTCAGCCGTTTCCACTATCCGTCCGGCACACACAAGGTCGGCGCATTTATCCGCAAGAACAGAGCCGATAATCTTGCGCGAATGGTTCCATTTGTAAATCAACTGATCAAGAATCCGGCAATCGGAATGTTGCGGAACAAATGAAAATCCCAACAATTCCAAACGCATAGCCGTTATTTCCCTGATCAGAGATGGATTATTCAGAAACCACCAGCAGCCAAACGGCAACAGATTGCTGAATTTACGCGCGGCCACACAAAGGCCATGCGTATTTTCACGCGCCAGCGTCGTAACGAGAAAAAAGATATCGGGAAAATCGCGCGCCAAACGTTCCACCGTCTCGACATCCGCCTGGCCAACCGCATCGCCGGCATCGCCCAAAACCGGATTGACCGCCTTGCGCACCCCCAGCATAAGCGCCACCGGCAAACCAAGCTGGCGCGCCACCGGAATAACCGCCTGCGTCATAAGCGTGGTTAAACCCGAAAGCACGTCCGGATAACAAAAAGAAGGCGGCAAACTGATTGCCAGATAACGGGCATCCAATTTACGACACCAATCCTCAAGATACCGCCGGACTTCCGCCAACGTCCCGCCGGAAAGGGATGTGTCAACCGCATAGCCCAAGGCATTTAAAGTCGCCGCGCCATCCGGCCAGTTTTTCAGCGCTCCATCCAGACGCAATGCCGCCAAAAAACGCGGGTCGCGCTCAAAGCCTTTTTCCCAAAACCCGCGTTCAACCGCATCAAACGGGTCATTGGTCATCACAACCCGCGCCACACCGGCAAGCGCAAAGACACGATCCACATAGGCGCGCCCATCCTGGGCGGCGAAAAACGCCCTGATCCCGGATAAATTCCGCGCATTAACATCCAATCCAAGGGCATTAAAAACGGTCAAAACCCCGCGACAGGCCTCGGAAACCGGCAGACGTTTCACAAACAACTCGTCCCAGATTAAGTCTGCCTGAAGCGGCTTGGCCAAAGCGCAGAACCTGGAGCCGGAAAGATCGGGGCGCGAACGCAAAACTTCCGCAATGAGGTAGTGATACGTCAACAACTCATCAACCCCCCAAAGCAGACGCGGCGCAATGGCCGGATCAAACAAATGCGTATGAATATCCGTAACCGCAATGTTATCCAACACCCGGCCAATCAATGTCGGCATGGAATCAGGCTCCACTGACAATCTCCGCTTTCTCGTTTGCGCGGCAAACACCGGTTTACTGCGCCGCGCCATCCGGCTGTTTTGTTTCTCCGGAACAAGCCGGCAAACCGGCCAGCTTCTGATACAAATCGCTGCGCGCCGCCACAAGCTTGTCGGCCATTTCCATCAAACGCCGCGCGTTTTCCGGATAACTCTGCGTCAGAACACGGAACCGGTTTTCTTTCATAACCGACTCGCTGTATTTGACACTCGGCGGCTTGCTGTCCAAGGTCAGCGGATTTTTACCCTGCGCGGCCAATTCGGGATGATAGCGATAAAGCGGAAAATGCCCGGATTGCACGGCCGACTTTTGGGCCAGGAGCCCGTTGGTCATATTGATGCCATGCGCTATACAATGCGAATAAGCGATGATGATGGAAGGTCCGTCATAGGCATCGGCTTCGGCAAACGCGCGCACAACCTGGGTGGGATTGGCCCCAAGCGCCACGGTTGCCACATAGATGTTGCCATAAGTCATGCAGATCATGCCGAGATCTTTTTTCATCAACGCCTTGCCGGCCGTCGCAAACTTGGCCACAGCGCCCATGGGCGTTGCTTTGGAAGCCTGCCCGCCCGTATTTGAATAAACCTCGGTATCCAGCACCAGCACATTGATATTGCGTCCTGAAGCGAGTACATGATCAAGACCGCCGTATCCGATATCATAAGCCCATCCATCGCCGCCCACGATCCAAACCGATTTCTTGACCAGATAATCGGCCAGAGAAGCCAGATGCCTGGCAGCGGCGTTTGAGCAGCCGGCCAAAGCCTCTTTCAAGCGCGCCACACGCTCACGCTGCGCTTCAATGCCGGCCTGAGTGTTCTGATCGGCATCGCGCAATTCCTGCATAAGCGGCTTGAGATTCGCGCAAGCTGCGCAATCACAACCACGCTCCATCAAAGCCAGCGCATCGGCGCGGAACTTGTCGGCCGCCAGACGCATGCCATAGCCAAACTCGGCGTTATCCTCGAAAAGCGAATTGGACCAGGCCGGGCCGCGACCGTCTTCGCGCTTGGTATAAGGCGTAGTCGGCAGATTCCCGCCATAAATCGAGGAACAACCGGTGGCATTGGCAATCAGCGCGC
>CAZMFH010000105.1:5788-7427 GCA_964565485.1 uncultured Verrucomicrobiota bacterium
TCAGCAGCTTGATATAAGGCGTTTCGCCGCAGCCGGCGCAAGCGCCGGAAAACTCGAACATGGCGCGCACAAACTGGCTGCCCTTGATTGTCGCCTTGTTATAAAGCTTGGGATCCATATCCGGTATATTCATGAAAAACGCAAAGTTTTCCGCTTCGGCGCGACGCAAAGGCAATTGCTTGGTCATATTGATTGCGCGCCGGCCGGTTTCCTGCTTGGTATTGGGATCACGCGCGCGCCCGGGGCAGTTTTGCACACAAACCGCGCAGCCGGTGCAATCTTCCGGCGCCACTTGCACGGTAAACTTCATGCCGGCATATTCTTTCCCCTTGGCTTCAGCGGATTTGAATGTGGCCGGCGCGCCGTTTAACCGCGCCGCATCGTAGACTTTGACGCGAATGGCAGCATGCGGACAGACCAAAGAACATTGCCCGCATTGAATACAGAGACTCTCATCCCATGCCGGAATTTCATCGGCAATATTGCGTTTCTCGAATTTGGTTGTGCCGGTCGGCCAGGTGCCGTCATTCGGCATAGCGCTGACAGGCAAGGTATTGCCTTTCTGACTCATAATCCTGGCGGTAACATCGCGCACAAACTCAGGGGCATCCCCCGCCACTACCGGAGGCATTTTAATCTTGCCGGCCGGACGCGCCGGAATCTTCACTTCCTGCAGCGCAGCTACGGCAGAATCAACCGCCTTGAAGTTCATCGCCACCACTTCGGGGCCTTTGCGGCCATAGGTTTTCTCAATAGCTTTTTTGAGCGCGGCAATCGCCTTGTCGCCCGGCAAAACCCCGGAAATATTGAAGAAGCAAGTCTGCATGATCGTATTGATGCGCGCGCCAAGCTCCAATTCCTTGGCCAGCTTGATGGCATCAATAACATAAAACCGTATTTTTTTGCTTATAATCTGACGCTCAATCTCGTCAGGCATGTGATTCCAGACCTCACCGGCATCATAAGGACTGTTCAGCAAAAATACGGCGCCCGGTTTGGCATCCGCAAGCATATCATATTTTTCCAAAAACGAAAAATGATGGCAGGCAACAAAATCAGCCTGAGTACAAAGATATGGACTCTGAATTGGCGTCGGACCAAAACGCAGGTGCGAAATTGTAATAGCGCCCGCTTTTTTGGAATCATACTCAAAATAACCCTGCGCATAATTTTCGGTTTCATCGCCAATAATCTTGATTGAATTTTTGTTGGCGCCGACTGTGCCGTCTGAACCGAGACCGTAAAACTTGCATTCGATACGGCCGACATGCTCAAGCCGAAAACGCTCATCCGTCTTTAAACTGATTTTGGTAACATCATCATTAATGCCGACCGAGAAGTGATTAACAGTTTTTTTTCCGGTAAGGTTGTCCAAAACGGCCTTGGCCATTGCCGGCGTAAACTCCTTGGAACCAAGCCCATAACGTCCGCCGCGCACAAGCGGATAACGGCGTGTGCCCATCCAGCGTTCCGCCATGGCTTCGCCGATGGCCGTGCGAACATCCAGATAAAGCGGCTCGCCAATGGCGCCCGGCTCTTTCGTGCGATCCAAAGTCGCAATGGCCTTGATGGTCGGCGGCAGCGCGGCGACAAAAGCGCGCACATCAAACGGACGGAAAAGACGTACTTTCAGCAAACC
>CAZMFH010000105.1:7437-8721 GCA_964565485.1 uncultured Verrucomicrobiota bacterium
TTTTGCCCTGAGCCACAAGCGCATTGACCGTTTCATGCACAGTTTCCGCGCCCGAGCCCATCATCACCACGACCTTTTCCGCATCCGGCGCGCCGACATACTCAAAAAGCCTGTATTGACGACCGGTTAATTTGGCAAAGCGATCCATCTGTTTTTGAACAATGGCCGGAGCCGCCAGATAATAAGGATTGACCGTTTCGCGGCCTTGGAAATAAACATCGGGATTCTGTGATGTGCCGCGGATACTGGGCCGGTCAGGCGAAAGCCCGCGCTGGCGATGAGCCAGAACAAGCTCATCCTCAATCATGGCGCGCATAGTTTCCATGGAAAGATCGTCTATTTTCTGCACTTCATGGGAAGTGCGGAACCCGTCAAAGAAATGCACAAAAGGCACCCGCGCTTCGAGTGTCGCAGCATGGGCAATCAGCGCCATGTCCATAACCTCCTGGACACTATTGGAAGACAGCAGGGCAAATCCGGTCGAACGCGCCGCCATCACATCGGAATGATCGCCGAAAATCGAGAGCGCCTGACAAGCCAGCGAACGCGCCGATACGTGGAAAACAGTGCTGGTCAATTCTCCAGCTATTTTAAACATATTTGGAAGCATCAGCAGCAAGCCCTGCGACGCCGTAAAAGTTGTCGAAAGCGCGCCAGCCGTTAATGCGCCGTGCACTGCGCCACTGGCGCCACCTTCCGACTGCAGCTCCACCACCTGCGGCACGGCGCCCCAGATGTTTTTGCGCCCGGCCGCGCTGAATTCATCGGCCAATTCACCCATAACCGAAGAGGGCGTAATCGGGTAAATCGCGCAAATCTCACTGACCGCGTACGCAACCGTTGCCGCCGCTGTGTTTCCATCCATCATTTCCTTGTCTGCCATGGCCTTATGCTCTCCTGTATATATACTTACACGATAAAAACCGCGCGCATCCAATCTCCACTTTGGCGCCGCCTGGAATTACATTGATTCACCGGTTTTTCAGTATATTCTTCGCTTATGGAAAAATCAAGCAATAACAGCAAAAAAAAAGCGTTCATCACCTTGCCTTGCTTATCATGGTTTTTTTAGATTAATCCGTGATGAGGCCAGGATGCCAAATTTATGCTGCGCTATTTTGGCGATCTGGAACAAGAGTCATAACCTGAATCCGTGATGAGGTCAGGATGCCGCAGCTGCAAGGCGCGAAGCATGCCGCTGTAGTGACTACTGCAAATGCTTCGCAACGCAGCAGATGTGGCATCCTGGCCTCACCCGCAAGGTGGTCTTGGTTGCGAAGTTAT
>CAZMFH010000106.1:0-8666 GCA_964565485.1 uncultured Verrucomicrobiota bacterium
CGCGCAATGCCCAGCGCCACAACGAGCAGCAGGGCAAAACCGATTATGCCGAAAATGAGCGACTTGCGGTTTAATTCAAAAACCACGCCGAGCAGTTCATCACGGGGAAAGAACAATCCCACCGACCAGCCCGTACTCGGCACGGGCGCAAATGCCAGCCAGCCGGATTTGCCGGTTGCCAGGCTTTGATAGGGCGCAAAGCCGGTTTCACCGCGGATGATGCGCTGTCCGAGCGCGCGTAGAGCATGGTCGCCGCGCTCTTCGGCCAGGCTGAAAATGGTTTCGTTCATGATAAAATCCCGGACCGGATGCGAAATGAATGCGCCGGTTGCGGACAGCAAAAACGCATAACCGGAACGCCCGACCGTCAGGCCGGCGAGCATGTCGCGCAGCCATTCAAGCGAAACATCGCTGGTGATGACGCCGGCAAAGTCATTGGCAAGGCAGGGATGATGGAAGGGCGCGGCGCGGGTAACCATCATGACATCGCCGCCGCCTTCATCAAAATATGGTTCGGTCCAGATGGCGCGCTTTAAATCGCGCGGAAGTGTGAACCAATCCCAGACTTCATATCGGTAACCTTCGGCGCTGAGGTCGCTGCGCGCCAGGCCGTTTGAGCTTGTTTGGTCGCGCCAGACGTAAGGCGCTGTGTTGCGCGGCCAAGGCGCAATGGCCGCGCCGAAGATTTCCTTGTTGCCGCTGACAAGCGCCTCCAGAATGGCATAGCGTTGTGGAACCGGACGTTCGGTTTCTTCCAGCATATAAACTGCCGCTTGTACAACCTTTTCCACCGCATGCTCGACAACTTCAATCCGGCAGGCCGTGGCCTGGGCCAGATAACGGGCTTTGAGGCGCAGTTCATCTTCCAGCAGCCGCCGCGCCGAGAAATAATTATAGCCGACAACAAGGCCGAGTATGGCGCCCGCGCCGACGGCGATCAGCAGCGCCATGCGCGGAGCGATGCGCATTTTACGGAACATTGGGCAACTCCTCGAACGTGAATTCGTTGAAATCCGGCGCGTTGGTGATAACACCATGTTCAACAAGCATATTGACCGTTTGTGCGTATGCTTCCCGGGACAGACGTCCAATTTGCCAGGCGCCCGGTTTTTCCGGAAAAATCGAAGCCAGCATGGCCTTGAGCATCCAGCGCATGTGTGCGCGATTGGTCGGCACTTTGGCCGCGCGTGTATGGCGCATCACCATGTCGAGCGCTTCTTCGGGATGCGCGGCGGCATATTGCCAGCCTTTGATGGATGCCTCGGCCATGGCGCGGCAGATTTGCGGTTTTTGTTCAAATGTTTGGCGGAGACAATAAATGCCGTCTTCCGGAAAAGGTCTGTTTTCCGAGGCCAGCGTGAATACGATCAGTTCGCTTTCATCAATGCCGGCCTGAAATAACATGTTGTATTCGTTGTAATACATGGCCGAGCAGGCATCCACCCCGCGCCGGAGAAAGAGATTGATTGAATAGTTTTGCTGAATGATTTCCGGTCTAATGTCGTGTGTCCGGAAAAATGCGATAAAAGGCGGACGAAACTGGCCTTCCCACAGTCCGACCCGCCGCCGGTCCAGATCGCGGATGGTTTTGATGCCGCTGTCTTTCCAGGCAAGCAGGATGAGATTGGAGCGGTTGATGATTTGTGCGATATGCTTCATCGGCAAACCGTGGGCGGTGTCTTCCAAGGCGGAAATCAGCCAGCGTGTGGCGAAATCGGCGCGGCCGTCCAGGAGATAGGCGCGCGAGTCGCGGTCGGGTCCGCCGCGCAGAATGGTAACATCCAGTCCGTATTCGGCATAGATGCCTGTTTCGCAGGCGGCATAATAACCGGCGAATTGTGCCTGATGAGTCCATTGCAGAATGAGCTTTACCGGTTCAAGCGCTTGTGCGGAATGCTTGGGAGCATCAGCGCGCGCTGCTCCGGCGCTGACAAACAGCGCCAGCAATAAAAGGCATGATTCAGCAAATTGGAAACTTTGGCGCCTACAAAACATGCTTCAAATTTAGGCTGTGCCGCAGATATAGTCAATCCTGAATCCTGCTCAGGTTTTGTGCTTGACCAGCTATTGGGCGCGGTCGTATGCTGCAACTCAAACTCAAAATGATTTGGCTTGAATTTTCCGTGGTTATTTAAGATTAAGTTTTAATGCTGATCCCGTTGCGGATCCAAGGTAGGATGTTATGTCCATGCGAAATGTGCCGGAAGAGGCGGATCTGGAATTGCTCCGTGATATTGTCGGGGCGTTGGAAGATAAAAAGGCGGCGGATATTGTTGTTTTTGATGTGCGCAAAAGCTCTTCCATTGTCGAGTATTATGTGCTGGCCACGGGCATGAATGCGCCGCATCTCAAGGCGCTTGGCAATATGGTCCGCGCGCGTGTTAAAACTTGTGGTCTGAGCTGCTGCCGTCAATCGGGGACGCCGCAGAGCGGGTGGATAGCGGTTGACTGTTTGGGCGTAATGATCCATCTTTTGAGCGCCGGCGCGCGCGAATACTATGCGCTGGACAGTTTATGGAGCGCCGCGCCGCGCCTGGTCGTTCAGGTCGGTTGATGGTGAGAGGGCGCTTGCCGTTCGGCGGGCATTTGGCGCTGTGCTCCGGTTTTGGCGTCATACCAGCAGGTTTGTCGCGCGATTCCCATCAGAATGCGGACATCATCCTCCGTTTGTGCGCCGCGCGCAAAAATACGGCGCAAACCGAGCATCATGTGCCGGGCCTTGTCCGGCTCCATGAATCCTGTCTGCAGGAGCATTTTTTCCCACATGGCCAGCATGCGTTCTTTCATGGCGTAATCCGCCAAAGGCGATTTTTCCGCAGGAGCCTCGAATTGGCCGGAGGCCACATAGAGTTCATAAGCGCAGATCATAAAGGCCTGAGCCAGATTGATGGAAGGATAGACCGGCGTGGAAGGGATGCGGATCAAATGATGGCATGCTTCCAGTTCTGTGTTGCTCAGGCCGTCGTCTTCCGGGCCAAAAAGCAGCGCGACCATGCCGGAACGGGCGGCGGTGATGATTTCACCGGCCCATTCTCTTGGTGTGCGTGTGTGCTGGCGATAGAGGCCTTGGCGCGCGGTTGTGCCGAAAACCAGATTGCAATCAGAAAGCGCTTCCGCCAGAGTGTCGGTTTTGCGGGCGGATTCGAGCAGAGGCATGGCCCAGCAAGCCATTTGCCGGGCTTCATCAAGATCAAATGCGCCGGCGTTGGCCAGGATCAGGTCCGACAGCCCCATGTTGACCATGGCGCGGCAAATTGAACCGATATTGCCGCCATATTTGGGGCGGCAAAGCACAATGCGTATTTTGCTGGCACAGTTTTGCACGATAGCCTTTTGGTTTTAAACAAAATTACTTGCACTTGACTGTTGTTGATCGAATGTGAATAATACATGACATGTCCTTTGCCAGCCAAGCAGAAATTAAAAAACCGCAATGGTTTATTATTAAAGCGGTTGCGTTGCCGATCATGCTGGGAACGATCTTGTTAATGCTGCCGATTGCCGGCGTTTCCGGAGCATGGACCGATCCCCTGACCGCGCTCTTTATGGCCACAAGCGCCATGTGTGTGACGGGGCACACTGTGGTTACACCCGGTTTGTATTTTTCGCATTTTGGGCAACTGGTCTTGCTGGTTTTGATGCAAATCGGCGGACTGGGATTTATGACCCTCGCCATAGTGTCGCTGGTTGTGCTTGGCCGCCGACCGAGTATTCAGAATCAATTGACGCTCATTACCGCGCTGGGCGAGGATCAATTTTGCAAGCTGAAGCATTTGTTATATCGGGCTATCGCTTTCGCGTTTTTGGTGGAAATGATCGGCGCGCTGATTTTGATGGGGCGTTTGATCGGTGCGCACGGGTATGCGCATGCGCGCGCGTTTTATTATGGTGTTTTTCATGCCGTCAGCGCGTTTTGCAACGCTGGATTGACGCTTTTCACGGATAGCCTTGTCGGCTTGCGTGAGGATAAAATTATTTTGCTGACAATTTGCGCGCTGGTGCTGCTGGGCGGATTGGGCTTTGTTGTGATTGATGAATTGCTTTCGCTAAAGTTCTGGCGCAGAAACCGCATTCAGCGCGGACGTCTTTCCCTGCATGCGCGGGTTGTCGTTGGGGGGGCTTTTGTTTTGCTGTTGGCCGGATGGGCGGCCTTCCTGGCGTTGGAATGGCATGGCGCCCTGGCTCCGCTGAGCGCGGATAACAGTCTGACGTGCGCTCTTTTTCATTCGGTTACTCCACGCACGGCCGGATTTCATGTCGTGGATATGGCGCAGATCAATATGTCCACTCGTTTTATGACAATGCTCTTGATGTTTATCGGCGGCGCGCCCGGTTCGACGTCCGGCGGCATCAAGACGACGACGGTGGTGGTGCTGTTTTTTTCCGCGCTGACTTTTATCCGCGGGAAAAGCGAGACGGTTTTGATGGGGCGAACAATTGCCTGGCGGCTGGTTTCGCTGGCGCTTTCGATTTTTCTGCTTAGTATTACGATGCTTTGCCTGTTCTATGGCGCGCTTCTGATTACCGAACAAGACGGTTTGCTTGTGGGCAGTTTGACGAGCGACGTGTTGTTGTTTGAATTGATTTCGGCTTTTGCTACAGTAGGGCTTTCGACCGGTGTTGTGGCGGATTTGACCGGGGCGGGAAAATTCATTATGATTTTATGCATGTTTATCGGGCGGATTGGGCCTTTAACAATGGCGCTGGTGATCGGCTTGAGGGATTCGCGGCAGCGTGTTCGTTTTCCGGAGGAAGATATTTCAATCGGGTAATTTTGGGGAGGCGATATGAGGCGTATTGGTATTATCGGTGGAGGACGTTTCGGCGCCAGTCTGGCGCAGTGCCTGGCGGAACGCGGTATGGAAGTTTTGCTGCTGGATCGCAACCGTGGAGTTGTTGATCGCATGGCGGGGATTGTGGCCAAGGCCATGGAGGGCGATGCCACGGAAGAAGGCACACTGGATGCCGCCGGTTTCAAGGATTGCGATATTGCCATTGTAGCGGTCGGCTCGGATATGGAAAGCAGCGTTTTGACCACGCTTTCGCTCAAGGAGATGAAGATACCGATGGTGGTTGCCAAGGCTGCCAGTGATTTGCATGGGCGTGTTTTGCGGAGGGTTGGCGCCGACCGCGTGGTTTATCCGGATAAAGATATGGCAGCGCGCTTGGCGCGCACATTGGTTGCGCCTTCGGTTTTGGATTATGTGGAGGTTTCCAAGGGCGTCAGCGTGCTTGAAATCAAAGCGCCTTTGCAGTTTGTTAGCAAATCGCTGGCGGACTCCAAAATCCGCAAGGAATATGGTGTAACCATTCTGGTGCTGCGTCGGGCGCCGCAGCCTGATGGCACTCAGGAGACGCTTATCAGCCCGAATGCGGATGATTTGATTGAGCTTGGCGATACAATGGTTGTCTTTGGTGCGGACGAAAAATTGCGCAAATTGGAGCAGGAACTGAGCGAGACTTAAATCTGAACAGAGAGGATCCGTTATGCGAAAAAAATACAAATCCGGCCTGGGATTGCGCGCATGTTTGGGCTTGATGTTGGCGGTGTTTGGTTGTTTTTTGATGTCCGGGTGTGAGCGTGATCGTTGGGATCACAAGCCGCCTTCAGGGCAGGGCAGCATCATTGTTGACAATCGGACGAGCAATGGGATTTATGTTTATCTTGACGGGTATTACACGAACCGTGTTTCCAGCTTTGATCACGAAACCTACGATCTCAATCCGGCGGTTCGCCGTGTGGTTCTTGATCAAACCAATGGCCAGCGTTCCTGGCGCGGCGATGTGGATGTGATTGAGGGCAAATTAACCGTTGTTGAGGTGCGCAGCGAAGCCGGAGATTCCGGCTATGATGTGCGCATCTATTTGGATTAACCCGTTTTATTTGATCGTATTGCGCGTTGTCTTGACCAGCGCGTCCCACAAATCCTTGGAGTCTTTGGCGGCAAGCAATTTGTCGCGCGCCGTTTTTTTAGAAAAAGTCTGGGTGATGCCGGAAAGCAAACGCAGATAGAAAACGCTCGCGGCGGTGGGGATGACGATAAAGAAGATGATATGCGTCAGCGCGCGATCGGCGGGGTTGAAACGGATGCCTTTTGGACAAATGCCAAGCGCGAGCGTCAGGCCGCCGCCCTCAACTCCGCGGACATGCGGAAAAGCCAGGCCATGATTGACGGCGGTATTAATGATGGCTTCGCGCTTGATGGCTTCGGCAATCAGCTTGTCGCCATCATCCACAAAACCTTCATCCGCCAGTTTATGCGATAGCATGGCAATGGCTTCATCGCGGTCGGTTGCTTCCAGATCGGTGATCATCAGGGAAGGCGAGGAAAAACGCGCAATGCCGGGGCGGCGCGGCTCAAAACGTCCGCCGATTTTCTTGCTCATTCTGCGCGGACGCGCTTCCGGATAATAGAGAATACGCGCGCAATTTGTGCACTGATGCAGTTTCTCGGCCGCCCGAACGGAATAAACCAGGCTGACCGGTAGGGTTAATCCGCATCCGGAGCAGACATTATTGGAAATCGGCACAATTGCCAGCAAATCCTTTTTTTCGATTTTCTGAAACAATATGCGCACATCTGGCGGGAGATCATTGCGCAGCGAGAGAATTGACTCATCCAGCTGTGATAAGTGCTTGTCGGATTGCGCGGCTTCCTGCTCGGAACGCACGAGGATCAGTTCCTGTAACTGAACAAGCATGTTCATGAGCGGATGAATATTGGTGTGTTGCGGTGCTTTGGGCTTTGTTTCCGTCACGTTCATTCTCTCCTGTGGTTAAGAAGTGGCGACGCGGGGATTCGAACCCCGGACCTAAGGCTTATGAGTCCTCCGCTCTACCAACTGAGCTACATCGCCATAATTGCTAATTGATTGATGACTTTGTATCATACGCGGCCATACTGTTTTTGTCAAACATGTTTCTTGAAAAACAGATTGACTAATGTATGACGATAGCGCTATGATTGCTGAAAATTTGGTGGTTTTTTTGAAAATGGGGGGGACGTATGCATATTGAAAACAGTAAAATCGAACAAACCGTTGTTTTGGAACTCAAAGGGCGCATGGATATTATTGCCGCCATGCAATTTGAAAAGACGGTTGGGGAATGTTTGCAGCGCGGCGAACAAAAATTGGTCGTGAATATGGCGGCGCTTGATTATATCAGCAGCGCCGGTTTGCGCAGTTTGTTGACGAGCGCCAAGAAAATCAAGGCCGTTCAGGGTAAATTGCATTTATGCAATGTCCAGGGGACGGTCAAAGAGGTTTTTGCCATGTCCGGATTTGATTCAATTTTGCCGATTTTTAATTCGCTGCCGGAAGCGTTGCCGAAATAAAACCGGGGAATACGGGAGTCTTGTGCATATTGTTGCGGAACAGCGGAATGAGGGTTTGTTGTTACGGCTGGTCGGCCATTTTAATGCGAGCGCTGTTGAAGAGTTTGACCGGATGCTTGCGCATTGCATGGATCAGCAGCTTCAGTTTCGGCTGGCGCTTGATTTGAGCGAGGTTGGTTTTGTCAGTAGCGCCGGATTGGGGCGTATTTTGGCGGCGGCCCAGAAAGCCCAGGAGCATGGCGGGTGTTTGGTGCTCTGTTGCCTGCAAGACGATGTTAAACGGGTATTGGATATGTCCGGCTTTTCGACCCTGCTTGAGATCAGCAAGACTGCTTCCGCCGCCCTGAAAACGCTGGGTACCCCGGGCGGGACTTGAACCCACGACCTGAAGACCATATGGTCTCTTGCATATTCTGGAGGTAGATCGTGGTTGACGAGTTGATTGGCCAATTTTCGCCGGTGTCGTTCAGCAAATGGTGCCGGAAACGCTCTTCGATGCTGCCGAGATCAAACGGCTCCTCAAGGATTTCGATCCGCTCTCACCGAAACAGGACAACTACTACCGTGCCATCCTCCAAAATCTTTTCGTAAGTATTAAGCTATCCGAAGAGAATTGAACCGCCAAGACGCCAAGGGCAGATTTATCCGGCGAGTGAACGCCGGATAAAGATTTAGCATTATGAATGCGGATGCTATTGGGAAAGACATAGTTCATTGTGCCATTACGGTGCATTCCAGGCTTGGTTCGGGCTTACTTGAGTCAGCTTATCAAAAGTGTTTGGCTTATGAGCTGGAAAAACTTGGCCCTAAAGTGGAATGCGAATTATTATTGCCTATAGACTATGGGACTGTGACTATTGATGCCGGTTATCGGATAGATATGCTGATTGATCAAGCGGTCATAATTGAAAATAAAACAGCGGAAAAACTGTTGCCCATACATGAAGCGCAACTGTTGACATATCTGAAGATGAAAAAACTCAGCCTTGGTTTTTTGTTGAACTGGAATGTACCACTGATGAAACAAGGCATAAAGAGAATGGTGAATAAGCATATTTCATCCCGCGAATGCGGGATGACGCAAGTATTGTGTTCGCGGTGAACCCCGCGGACACAAGTTTTTCTTGGCGGCTTGAGCGAGTGAAACGAGCGGGCGGTGAATCGAAACATTCTTTTCTTCGGACGGCTAAATGGTTACATCTTTTCTTCGCCACGCTGAACTGCGAGATCAAGGAGCGCGAGTTTGCCAAAGAAGGCACATTTCAGGAAAACAAAGAGCTTATCCGTAAATAATATTTTGACATAAGATCGATGTTTTGGCATTGTTTC
>CAZMFH010000107.1:0-8634 GCA_964565485.1 uncultured Verrucomicrobiota bacterium
GCCTTGTTGCCCAGCCAGGTGCTCTTGAATTCGGAAGGATCCAGATAAACCACCACTTTATGCAATGGCGGAACTTTGACAATATTGACTTCCTGACTCAAACGCGCCGCGCGCAGGTAGCTTTCACGGTCATTGCCGGCAAAAAGACCGCGCGTTACCAGTTGGCCGGCCTCGTTTTTGGAACGGACGGTCAGAACGTAATAAATGGGCAGATGCCGCAAAAAGGCGTCTTCTGCTTCATTGAAGAGGGCGCGCACAGGACTTTCAATGCGCCCCATGATTTTTTCCATATTGCAAACCGCGCCCAGAAAATGACTTTTATTGATAACGTCCGTTCCGGCGCAACCGACCAGAATGTTCTTATTCCCGCCCGCCATGCCGATCACTTCGTGCGGCACGATTTGTCCCGCCGAAATGATGGCATCATGCCCGCCTTCGGCGATGAGCGAGTCAATTTCCATGCGCACGGAATAATCCACCTTGCCGCCGCTTAATTCAGACAGGCGTTGACCTGGTATTTCGCCCATCAGCGTCAGGCCGTGCTGCCAGTCATGCACGCGCACACGATCGGCAGGGACACCGGGAAACATGTGCGCAATTTCCTGCGCCGTCATTGGGCGATGCGTACCCAACGCCGGCAGCAATTCCACTTCGGCGCGCGCCGCCAGGCGCGCATAGAGATGCGCGCAAATTTCACCGGCGCCGGAATGAAAGCGCGAATAGTCCGGAGGAATCAAGAGAATTTTTTTTGCTTTTGCCGGTAAAGCCGCAATCAAAGCCTCCAAATGCCGCATGGTTGCGCTGCTTGAGATGGTTTGATCGGCTCCGCCTTCGCTGATGAATGTTGCCATGAAGTTGCTCCTGCGATTGAAAAAATTTTATTGATCCTTGCCTGGTTGGGATGCCATATTAAGAGTGCTATATTAAGCTTGCATTCAAGGCAGGCGTGAGTATATGCTGCCCAACGTTATGTTATAGGCGTCTTTGTGCCTGCTGCGACCACGAGATGCCATGTTTTCAGTAAAAAAACACTTTAATTATATCAGTCAAAGGAGGGGAATCCAGCTTTAATTTTCTTTGTTCTGATTGCATGGTTGTTGGGGTTTGATGTTTTTGTAATTCAATGAGCAAGGGAAGAACTATTATGAAACGTTTAATGATCTGGCTGTTGGCTTTGGGTTTGGTTGGTTCAATGACGGTAATGGCGAATGAAGCCAAAAAATCCAAGGGTAAAGCCAAGGAACGCGAACGGTCGGCAAAAGTTGAGTTGCAGGATCTAACTGTGGTTGGCCAGTTGGCCAAACAGGAAGGCAAAGGATTCAGCATTAAAGAGGCGGACGGCTCAGTCGCTAAAATCATGATCAAAAGCAGCGACAAAGAATGTGGCGATCTTGATGCGCTGGTCGGCAAAACTGTCGAACTGGTCGGCAAAGGGATGCAACAGGAAAAGGACGGCAAAAAACGGACCATCATCAAAGAGATAGTCAGTGTTAAGGAAACGGAAGCTGCTGAAGCGTCCGCCCAGCCGGCGGAAGAATCGGCGGCGCCGGCTGAGGAGTAATCCCGGTGTTTTTGGTTTTGCAGTAATTGTTCTTAAAAAAGAGCGCCCGTCAAAAGGGCGCTCTTTTTTGTTTTGCGGATGGCCTACGGATTCAAGGGTTTTCTTGGACGAGCGGATCCAAAACCCAGCGTTTGTTGAACCAGAACCACTGTTCCGGTTTGGCGCGGATGGCGTGTTCGATGATATCAAAGACCTCTTGTGTAATTCTGCGCCAATCTTCTTCTTTTGCTAGGCTTGGATCAGGCCAGATCGGATCGCAAACCCGGTAATGATGGCGCATCCAGCCTTGGCGGGTAATGACGCAGGGGAAAATCGGCACACCGGTCATGCGCGCAATCAGCCCCATGCCGCCGGCAATATTGGCGGTCTGGCCGAGAAATTTTATTTGCAGTCCCGGCGTGCGCGAGCGCACATCCGGCAAAATGGCCAGCACCTTGCCTTCGCGTATCTGGCGCACGATTCCCTTCAGCATGGAGGGCGAGCGTAAAAGCGTTTCAAAGCCTGTGCCGCTGCGCATGCGATTGATAAATTCGTCCACCAGCGGATTTTTCTGCGCGGCGGCGATGGAAAACAATTTTATGCCGCAAGCCAGACTGGTCAGCGCCGCCATTTCCCACGAACCCATATGAGCTGTGGCAATAATGGCGCCCTTGCCTGTTTTGAGATGCGCGAGTATTTTATTGACGGAATCGTCAACATGCACAATGGTGCGTACCCATTCCGGCGAACTCATCGGGATGCGGATCATTTCCACCACGCTGAAACAAAAATTGCGCCAGGCCAGCCAGGCAATGCGATCAACCTCGCCCTGTTCCATGGCCGCGCCAAACACCGCGCGGATTCGCGCGCGGGCGGCATGGGCGCGAAACCGGAAAACATGGAAAATAATCCACGCTACGCCATATGCCAGCACCAAGGCCGCATGATAGGGCAAATGCTGGATCAGCGCGCTAACCACACGCGCGGCCGCATATTCCACCCGATGTTTAAAACGATATTTCATGAAGGCAGCCTGCCATGTTTGCGTAAATTAAGCAAAGGACTCTGAGTCATGACCACCGCCTTTTCCGGACAGACCTCATGGCAGCAGCAACATCCGATGCAAAGCGCCGGATTGAGAATTGGCGCGCCGCCGCCGGCGTCGAGCCGCAAGGCGCGCACAGGACAGGCCTTGACGCATAAGCCGCAACGCGCGCAGCGCGCGGTAAAAGCCGGTCTGATCCAAAGCAACGGACTTAAACAACGCGCCAGCCAGGCTGGAATCAAATTGAACAGCGCCGAATGCGGCACGCGGAAAGATGCCGGCAATTCCGGTATTTGCCCCACAAGCTCAATATCGTTTGCGTCTGTCAGGCCAACTCCGGCCTTGCGCAGAATTTCCAAATACGGCACCTTGCGTAAACTGATTTGCAAAAGCCGGCAAAGAGCGGCATCCAAGGCCACGCCATCGGTTGCGCCGGCCAGAAATCCAAGCGCAATCGGCTCGCCGCCTGTCGGCCCGTTGCCGTGCATGGCCACAACGGCGTCGCAGAGCGTAAAGGCGGGCCTAACCCGCGCATAGAGCGCCGCCAAAAACCGGCTGAACCGGCGCGGCGTGGGATATTGCTTGTGTAAAATGGTTTTCTGAAAACCCGGCAATGTGCCGTACATGTTTTTAACGGCATTCGTCAGCGCAGTGAGGACATGTGTTTTTAACTTGGGCACATTGATCAGCAAATCGGCGTCCAGAATCGGGCGGGCAATGCTGAAAACCGCGCCTTCGGCCCGCATTTGCACGGAACCGGCCTGTTCGAGATTGATTAATGGCACGCTTTCTTCGTCGCAAAGCGCGCGAAATCCGGTTTTTTCCCAGACACTTTCGATTTTGATGGCGCTGCATGCGCTGTCGGCCACCATGGGCAGCGCGCCGCGCGTTTTCAGCCAGCGGATCAAAACACGCACAACTTCCGGATGTGTGGTAATGGCGCGCTCGGGAGGTTTATCCGAAATCAGATTGGGTTTCAACAAAACCCGCTGCCCGCTGCGCACCAGGTCGTTTAAGCCGCCCAGCCCCGCTATAACATCGGCGAATGCCTTTTGTAAATCCGCCGCGCGATAATCAGCGCAAACAGCCACAGCCACTTTGCTTTGCATACTCTGTTTTCGTTTCAAGGTACAAATCTGTGTTTGTTCAGGCGCCTGGCGTCGGCGGAGCGGGCAGCAGATTGACACGCAATGGATAACGTAACTTTAAATCATTATCGAGCAGAATCTCAACCCAGTATATGCCCGGCTTTTCGAGCGGAACGTTCAGAAAAGCTTCGATGTTGGTGACTGTTGCCTCAGAATTGGCCAGGCGCACGGCGATCGGCTGCCCTTTGATTACAACCTTTTGTTGGTCAGGATGCAGGAGCCGTGTAACCTGTTGAAATGTTCCTTCACCGCCGCACCAGCGGGTTAAAACACAGATGCGTGGAAAGTTGAGGGGATATTGCCGGGCATGCACGACATCAAACACGCCGATAATAATGAACTTGCCGTTTGCCTCCTGGCGCACATCATCACACAACATACTGGCCTGTAAATCCGGTATCATTTTTTGCCCGTTCCTTTTGTTTGGCGATTAACTGTCTTTTTTGGTTTTGTCAAATGTTTGCCGATGGGTTTTTGGGCGGTGGGGCGGATGTTGCGTTTTGGAAGTTGTTTTTCCGGCTGCGCAGCAGTGGTTTCTGGGAAAAGATAATCCAGAAAATGTTTGGCCACCCGCTCGCCTTCCGGCGGCGAGATGGCCAGATCCGGGCTTAGTTCAATAATCCAATGGCGGCCGGTTTGCGGGTTGACCAGAAAATCAACGCCCATCACTGGTATTTGAAAAAGCCGCACGACCTTGCGCGCCTGCCGCACCAGTTCTTCGCTCACTGTTTCGGTAACTTCGCTGACTGCGCCGCCGGTGTGATAATTGCTGTTGAAACGCACCTGCGCCTTGGCGCCTGCCGGCGGGACGCTGGCATAGGTCAGGCCAAAAGATGCCAGGCAACGCCGTGTTTCCGCATCCAACGGAATCCGGCAGCCGTCTTCCAGATGCCGCATTTTCAGATTCTGACGCAGGATCAATGTGCGCACGGAGTTTTTGCCGTTGCCGGTGATACAAGCCGGTTCGCGCCGTATGGCGGCAACAAAGCGCTCTTCGACGAAGATCAGCCGGTAATCCGTTCCTTCCAGACATTCCTCGATGATCACATCGCCTTCAAAGCGCTGGGCGCGCGCGATGGCGCGTTCCAGTTCGCGCTCATCCTTGATCGCCACGGAAATTCCGCGCCCGCCCCACTCGCGGCAAGGCTTGACCACCACGGCCGAGTTTTGGCGCAGAAAAGCTTTGGCCGCCGGAAGATCCTCAAATAAAATCTGCCGCGGGGTTGGGAATCCGTAATGCGCCAAAAAATTATGCGCCAGGCGCTTGTCCTGCGCCAGCATAAAGGAAACCGTGCCGATCCGGTCGGTCAGGGCATTATGGCAACGCACGGAACGTCCTTTATATTTCAGGATAAAAACCGGCATTTTAGCGTCAATAACGCTGACGCTGATGCCACGCTGACGCGCAGCATTTGTGATTGTGGTGGTATAAACCGTATGCATGCCAATAATGATGCGAGTTGTTCGGCCTTCTGTCAAGCTTGATGCGCGCGCCCAGCCGGGCAAATTAATGGACACGCGCATCTGTTTTATGTATCGTGTGCTTTAGTTTTGAGGAACTGGCTCAATGGAGGAGTTCAGAATATGTCTATCCGCAAAAAAGCTGCCGTATCCGGCCGTGGTCTGGCGGCGGTGATCACCACGGTTGCCGATAAAAAAGACGCCAAGCGTCTGGCCAATCTTATGCTTGATGTGCGTTTGGCTGCCTGTGTGCAGGTTATGCCCATCCAAAGCTTTTATTGCTGGCGAGGCCAACGAGAAGAGGCATCCGAGTTCATTCTGCTGGCCAAAACAAGGGCGGCATTGGCAGGGCGTCTTATGCAATTCATTGCGCGCAATCATGCCTATGAAACACCGGAAATCATTGCTTTGCCGATCGCGAAATCCGCGCCGGCCTACCTGCAATGGGTCCGGCGCGAAACCGCGCCGCGCTGAAAACAGCCTGTGCGCCAATCGCCCAGGGTAATGACGGCGTGTTCGGCAAATCCGCGCGCGGCGAAGGCCGCGCTGACTGCGGCATATTGCGCGCGCAATATGCCGGAAAGAATCAAGACGCTGTCGGGCGCGAGACTCACCGCCGCGCTGATGCGGTCGGCCGCGTTGATCAGCAGATCCGCCATCAAATTGGCCACAACCAGTTCGCGCGGTTTCAAACGCCGGCATTTGGCAATATCGGCCCTGGCAATTGTTACTTTGCCGGCAACTCCGTTTTGCGCGACATTGGCGCGCGCTATGCGCACGGCTTCCGGATCATAATCGAGCGCGTCAATATGCGCAAACCCAAGTTTGGCGGCGGCAATCGCCAAAATGCCGGAACCGCAGCCGATATCAAGCGCGGAAGCGCGCGGTAATTTTGGCTGATACTTGTCTAAAAACCGCAGGCAGGCGCGCGTAGTGCCGTGCAATCCGGTGCCGAAACTGAGGCCGGGATCCAATTCGATCACATATTCGCCAGGCTGTGGCTTGTATGCTTCCCAGGATGGTTTGACGACAATGCGGCGCGAAACGCGGCGCGTATGAAAAAAACGTTTCCAGTTTTCCGCCCAGTCCCGGCGCGCTGCCAGATGAATACGCGCGGCGCGCAAACTGCCGCGTGGCGCCAGCGCGCGCGCTTCCGTCAGCACAATGCGCGCCTCAGCGCGGGTTGCACAATAAAAATCCAAACGCGCAGTCGCGCCTTTTTGCGGCAACTGCACTCCGCAAGCGCGGTTATCCAAAGCTGCCGCCAGCAACAGGGCATTACTGACGTCAGTTTCCAAACTCAACATGTAACTGTCTAAATTAGCTTGCATGTTCGTGAATCAAGGCTTGACGGCATAAACCACTATGCCGGCGCAGGACCAAATTACTTCAAACCGATCTGTTTGCGCCGCAAGATAAGCGCGTGTTTCTGCCGAATAATGACGGCTGACCTTCAAGGCATCTTCCGGCCAATGCCGGGCAATCGCGCCCGTAACGCTTGCGGCGCCATCCCGGCCATTGATTACGAAGATGCCCAGTCCGCGCAATTGTTCCCAGCGGCATCGCTCCGGTGTGGTTGCTTCCGGATCAGGCGCTGTCAACCAGTTTGATGTTGTATATCTGTTGGCGGGGCTATAGCACGGGAGCACTTTGATTGTGCGCGGGTCGGTAAACACCAGTTTGTTTGTGCAGGTTGTCATGAATTGGCCGAGATCATCCCATAAACGATAGTCGTTGCCGGGCGCGGTTTTGCGTAATGTGTAAAATTTGCTGTAAGGCGCATAAAAGATGCCGCAATTAAGCGGAAACAACAAGCCCAGCAAACCGCCCAGAACCAGCAAGCCGCCCAGGCGTTGCCGCCAGTTTGCCTTGCTGCCGCGCAACCAAGGCCAACAACCGTAATGCGCGAGCAGCAGGCCGGCCACAAACGGCAGCGGCAGCAAATAGCTGAAACGATAAAGCGTTACTTCCTGGCGCAACCGGACCATCACATCCATTGCCAGCGGATTAAAAACCGTCAGCAACGGCGCAATCAACAGCCCGGCCATCAGATAAGTGTTGCGCCAATAATGCCGGAGCGTCAGACCAAACAGGGCATAAACAAATATACCCCATAACCCGACAACCTGGTAAAAAACAAAAAGCTGATGAACTGCCAGCCGCCAATATGGATTTTTTGGGGGGGCAATCCAAAAAGAGCGCAAAATGAAATTAACCGGTTCCGGCGGAATGCCGATATGCGGGGTAATCATGTCCGGCGCGAGCCAGGCGCCGGGAACTCTGTGCCGCACCGCGACAAAGCCGGCGGCAAAAGCGATGATTAGTCCACCCGTCAGCGCCAAGGCTTTCCAATCCTGCGCTGCTAAACGCTGGGCCAAAACGCCATGTTTAGGGGTCAAACACCGGATAACAAGGAGCGATTTCCAGATGCCCACGGCCAGAAGCATGACCAGAATGAATAACGCTTCCTGGGTGTGTATCGTATTGGCAACTATCGTCAGACCAGGCACAATCCAAAGCGCGTGGTCGAGCCAGCGTTCGGAATGCAACCAGCAGATTGAAACCGCCACTGCGGCCAGGACGAGAATATGATTGAACATGGCCGGCGCCAGCGCATAGTAACGGATATAGGCAAAGACCATGAATCCCAGCGTAGCCGCAGTCAGCAAGGCGGCCAAGCCGGCCAAAATTGTTTTTTTGAATACGCCAAACCGCAAACGGGCAAAAACGAATAGTCCAAAGTAATAAATTGCTAGGAGAAAAAAAACGGTATTGGCGCAGGTAATGGCGCCCAGCGCCTGCATAACCGGCAGACCGGCTAAACTGCAAAGCCATGCATTCAGAAAATACCAATGCCAGCCCTGTTTTAAAAAGAGCAACCAAAGGGATGCCGCCCCAGGGAAAACGCCCTTGGCAACAATCCGCACACACTGATCCTGCATGCGTTGCACATGGTGCCAGGCGTCTGACGGGATTTCGAGATAAGCTCCGGCATAAACAGTGTAACCGGCAATCAGCGCAATCAGGCCAAGCGGCACAACAACACGCCGGAATGATATTTTACGCCAAACGCCGGCATGGTTGCGTGATTTTAAGAGAAATGTTTTTATGATGGCTGCCGCCGCCAAACCAAGCCAGAGCGAGCGGATCAGAAGCGCCCAGTGCGCCACAGGCAGCGCATAACAGACAAAAGGCAGCAAGGTCAAAACAAGCAGGGCATAGGACAGGGCGCAGGCCAGTAGAAAACGGAACTGCTTGATGCCGAGCAAAACGGTGAGCCATAAGCCCGGCAAAAAGAAAAAGGCTGCAAATAAAACCAAATAAGTACAAATCGGCAAAAACATTAGTTTTGGATGTCCAAACGTGCGCCTGGCGGGGATCGAACCCACAACCTTCGGCTTCGGAGGCCGACACTCTATCCAATTGAGCTACAGGCGCGT
>CAZMFH010000108.1:0-8555 GCA_964565485.1 uncultured Verrucomicrobiota bacterium
GGATTATACCACATCCTCACGGAGCTCCAACTGCCTTTCATGCTATCTGACCCCATGCCGGCGGCGGATCAGATTGCGCCGCGAATGGTCATGGGCGAAAGCGCCTGGCTCCCGGCTTCTCTGCCCTTGAAGGCGGCGGCGCGTTCGTCGCAGAGCCGTTCGGCCTGATCGCAGGCGCCGCGTTCAACGGCTTCAACAATCCGGCGGGCGACTTCAAACGAACAGCGTTCATCACCGGGAATAACCGGGGCAAAAAACACACGCGCCGTGCCGGCAACGGCCGCGCAGGCGGCGCGTGAAGCGCGCTCATCCTCGACACTATCACCGAACATGATCACGGCGGCATAGCCGCTGCGCCCCAAAGCTGTCAAAGCTTCCGCCTTGCCGGCGGTCTCCTGGCCAATATAACGGCGGATAAAAAATATTTTCTCATGCTCCAACGAAGCGCGCAAAGGCGCCTCGGTCGCCGTGGAAACCACATAAAAATCGCATTGCTTCTCAAAAGGCGTCAGAATATTTTCACGGATACCGGCCGTTAATCCGATTTCTGAAAGCTGCGCCACACGCTCATTGACCTCCCTGCTCCAGGTCAGGACGCGCGCGACATCGGGATCGGCCTGATAAGGCAAAAGATTCTTTTCGCTGATTTTCAGGCCTTGTTCCGTCAAAGCGGCAACAGCTTTCTGCAGGCCGGGAAAGAGGCAGTCATGTCCGTCCTGCGCCAGATGGCGCGCCAGCGCGGCCACGCACAAAAAACGCTCCTTGCCGGCATAATCCGCCGAACGAAAATTAATGTAGATATAAGCCTTGCGATATTCATCAAAAGGCACGCGCTGGAATTCGCGCAAATTGAGAAACAAGCCCGTAAACATAATCTGATGCTTATGATCGGTAAACAGCTTGCACACCCCGTCAAAATCAAGCGC
Organism: uncultured Verrucomicrobiota bacterium; assembly: GCA_964565485.1. Lineage (GTDB taxonomy): Bacteria > Verrucomicrobiota > Kiritimatiellia > JAAZAB01 > JAAZAB01 > CAZMFH01. The sequence goes on from CAZMFH010000108.1 coordinate 927, forward strand.
AATGGCAATCCGCCGCCGATCAGGCTGGCGCTGAATTTCAGCCGTCAAATTGCTGATAATTGTATCGTTCATCTTTAATTGGCGCCCTTGGTTTCAAAAAGGAACCGGCTGACCGCCTCCATGCCGGAACGCATAAGCGAATAATTTACCACCACCGTATCAATTTCCTCCGGCACGGCGGCAGGATATGGATTATTGCTGATCATCACAACCGGCTTGCCAAAACGCTTCAATCCGGCCACAAACTGACTGACATTCTCGACATTGTTGCGGTCAAAGAGACCGGTTACAACGATCAAATCGGCCTGCGGCGCCACCTGCTCTACAACCTTCGCAACCGCCGCAACAGTCTTGGGCTGATAATCAATATAACTCGTCTGCGGCGCCTGCGCGCGCAAAAACTCCCACAACATCGCCGGATGATTCCAGGAATCATTGGCGAAAATCTGCGTATGCTGCACGCGATCAACAATGAGGATTTTGCGGTCGCGCGGCAGCGGCAACAGTCCGGCACGATCGCGCAGGACATGGATCACGCGTTCCGCCGCCTCGTTGCCGACCGCGTGCAATTCGGGAGCAAACAAACGTTCATCCAGCCCCTGGGTCCGGACAATTCCGCCTTTTTTAAACAAACCGTAATCCCACTTGAGCGACCAAATGCGGCGCAAAGATTCCGCAATGCGTTCTTCGGACAAGCGCCCGGAAACAATCGCCTCCGTCAAAGCCTGATGCGCCTCGTAACGCAGGCAATTATCGTCTTTAAGCAAAACCAGATCAACTCCGGCGTCAATGGCGCGCACAACCGCCTCGCCCACGGAATACTTGGCCATCAAACCGCCCATCGTCATGGAATCGGTTGTAATGACCCCGTCAAAACCCAGTTCTTCCCGCAGGATACCGGTGATAATACGCTTGGAAACCGTGGCAATCTCCTCGGTGGGATCAAGCATCGGATAGATGGAATGAGCCGGCATAACGGTCGGCACGATTTTCTCCGCGCACAAAACGGCATAAGGCGAAATATGTTGGCGGTAAAACTCCGTTTTATCCATGTCAATGCCAGTCAATCCGAAGTGACTGTCGCTGGCGCCCGCGCCGCGCCCGGGATAATGCTTCAAAGTTGCGATGATCCCCGCATCCTTCCAGCCCAGCAAGGCTGCGCGCGCGCAATCAATAACAAGCTTTGGATCCGGCGAAAACGAGCGTGTGCCAACTTCCGGGTTGCGCGGATTGGTATTGACATCCACGACCGGACCGTGCACATGGTCAAAACCAATCGCCTTCAACTGTTTGCCCACGGCCGCATAGGCGCGACGTGTCAAATCGAGATCGCCCAAATGCCCGAACCCCATGGCGGCGGGCAGGGTCAAAATTCCAGCCGGCACATAATTGGAACCTGACCCGCTCTCATAATCAATAACCGTATGCAACGGAATGCCGTGTTTGCGGTCAAGTGCGCGTTGACGCAGCCGGTTGAGCAACGCCGCATATTCGGAAGCGCGCAGATAAGGCGCCGGCAATTGCTCTTCCCATAACTTTTCCTTGAAAGAAGGCGGACGCAAAACATTTTCAAGCCCGGGCGCGCCCTCCGGCAGGTAGCGGACAAATTTGCGCAAATAAGGCGAAGTGCGCAAGCCGCTGATGCAATATTTATCCACCATCAACTCGACTTCCGGATCGGCAAGCGTTCCGTTCAAGCCCAGCACCATCAGTTGTCCGGCCTTTTCGCCCGGCGTCAAGGCGCCCAAAAGCATATCAATGGTTTTTTTCTTGCTGCTCATTATTTGTTCCTTTCCGGTTTGAAGGGTTTGAAGTAAAAGAAAATTGTCGTTATTTTGACGCGAAAGTTTTTTTTTACAATCTTAATTTTTTCACACTGCCATCGGGTTCATTCAACGCGGGACGGCATCAGGCAACCCGCCGTCAACCGGAATGGTTGCGCCGGTTGTCGGCGTCTGGCGGGTCACAAAAAAAACAACCGCGCGCGCCACATGTTCGGGAGTAATGCGCGCTTTCAGCAAATTGCGATTGCGATAATACTCGCGCAAACCATCGGCATCCAGACCGCGCGCGCGCATACGCGATGGACCAACTTCCGCCCAAAGCCCGGACGGACGCTCGCCATCGGCAAAAACGGCATCCGGCGCGACCATATTGACACGAATATCATGCGGCGCAAATTCCAAACCGGCAATGCGCGCCAGTTGATGAGCCGCCGCCTTGGTGGAACTGTAAGCGCCGAACTGCGCGCCGGGCGCGAAGACATTTTTCGTGGACACAAGCACAATATCGCCCCCGGTTCCCTGCCTGATCATGCGCCTCCCCGCCTCGGCCAAGGTCAACAATGTGCCTTCCACATTCACACGTTCAAGCTGCCGGAAACGCTCAAAATCCATATCAACAAGCGTGGCAACCATGGCAATGCCGGCATTGGGCACGACAATATCCACACCGCCCCACTCCGCGCAAACAGCGTCAAACCCGGCGCTGACGGAAGCCGGATTGCTTACATCCATGACAACCCCCATCGTCCGGCGGCGGTCCGGCAATTCAGCGAGGAGCCGGTCCAACGCCGAAGGCGCGACATCTGCGGCGGCCACATACGCGCCGCGTTTCAGCAAGCCGCGGCAAATCCCGGCTCCAATCGCGCCCGCCGCGCCGGTAACAAGCGCAATCTTGTTGCCCAAATCCAAGCAACATTCCAAATCCGGATATTCAACAGCATACGCCGCGCCATCGGATGCAACCACATATTCCGGACGCCCCCGGCATTGCGCAAGCAACTCCCGAATCCCGGCGCGAATATCCGCCTCGGAAAGATCCATCGCCACAGGCGACAGATCAACCTTATTTGCCCCTCCATCCGCCGGCAACGAACCCCGCCGCAAAACAACCCTCTGCCAGTGATCATCATCCTGCCCGGAAGGGGCGGCGAGCGCGCCACGGCAAATCGTGAGCAAAGCCGCATGATTCATTTTGCTTTTACACCCTTCATGCATCCCGGTTCAAACCATCGTTATGCCAAAAGACTGCGATCATAAATGAGAATAGCTCTTTTTCCAATCATTTTTCTCAGGAAATTCATACTATTGCCTGACAAACAAAAACACGATAAGGAAAATTAAATATAAATCCGTCCGGCAAAAACCGGCATAAATCAGGCAGATTTGCGCAATGTTGCCGCAAGTCGGCGGTGATTTTCGCCAAATCTGCGGGGGAACATCCATAACGCAAAGCAAATGCATCCGATGACATCCCCAAAGGCGGTTGTAGAAAATGATCGGCAACACGAAATTTAGCTTCAGCCAACAACCGCAAAAAAACGTCTTTGGGCGGCGCCCATTTTTCCACATTAACCATTTCCAGCAAAACATCCAAAGCCAGCGCGCTTTCCGCATCATCAGCGCAACCGGATTGATGCACAAACCATTCGCCTGGTTGCAACTGCTCGCGCAAATGCGCCAGCCACGGCTTGAGTTTGGCAATACCGCCATAGTGCAAAACCGACCGGCAAATCAACATCAAAGATTCGCTTTGATTGACCAGCTTTGCACGCCGGAGCGACTGAATTGAACCTTCACACAGCGTAATGCGCGGATTCCGACATACGTCCAGCTGCACATTGGATTCATCCATATTGATCAAGCGAATGTTGGCCGCCAAACCAGCCGCAAGCAATTGTTCCAGAATAAACCCCGTTCCACCGCCCAGATCAACAATTGCTGATGGCGGAAAAGCCTCGGCAACGCGCATGATTGCCGCCACATAGCCGGCGGCCAATTGCGGATTGGCAAAATAACCGTCATAGAGTTTATCCCAGGATTTGCCATGAATATGCATTTCGCGAGCAACATTTTGGTCATTAACCATATTTATACGCCCTTTTAGCTTAGCAATACAGAATTCAGACTTCAGAATAAATGCAAAATGTTTATGATAAGCTATTTGATGGATTTTACATTCCGACTGCTGACTACTGTCTGAATTCTGCTTTCAATAGTGCAACTCAATTTGGCAATCAAGACCACCCTGCGGGTGAGGTCAGGATACAGCAATGGACATAAAAAACAAGCAAAACCGGCGTGGTGTGTTATTCTCGGCCTCGCCCGGAGGACTCGCCCAACCAAAGACAAATTTGGCCGCGAAGTTTTCAAATCCACGCTTGACATGCACAAAACCGGCGCGTTTAATGCCGCGCATGACCGCATGGGCAATTTTGCTTGAAAAACCGGTTCCTTACGCTGAAGGCGTCAAACTGCAAAACATGCTTGTCAACGCGCGGATAGCCGGCGAAATCCCGGATACAGTGCTTTTTCTCGAGCATACTTCCGTAATTACGCTCGGCGCGCGCGCACAGGACACGCACGTTTTGCTTTCGGCGGAAGAACTTCAACGCCGCCGGATTGAACTGCATCCATCCACACGCGGCGGCGATGTTACCTGGCACGGACCGGGCCAATTGGTAATGTATCCGATCATTCGGCTTGGCGAGCAGGAAGCTGACGCGCACGGCTACCTGCACAACCTTGAGGAAATTGCCATCCGCACCGCTGCCGATGCAGGGGTGCGCGCCTACCGTCGGTCGGGCATGACCGGCGCATGGACAGATCAGGGCAAACTGGCCGCCATCGGCATCAGACTCAAACGCTGGGTTACATTCCACGGCATGAGCTTTAATGTTAACCCTGATTTATCCGGATTTGCCGCCATCATCCCCTGCGGACTGCAAGGCGAAGCCATCGCCTCGTTTAAAACGCTGCTTGGCGCAGCCTGTCCGGACATGGCGGAAGTGCGCGCAAACATGATGCGCCATTTCAGCGAAGTCTGCCGCCGCAAATTGCAATCACCGCCGGGAACCAGCCTTGACGCCATTATGGCGCAATGCCTGGTTCAATAATTTTGTCAGGCAAAATGGCAGCGGCAAAAATGGCCGGGGCCAAGCTGACGTTCTTCCGGCATCTGGTCGCGGCAAATTGCGCGAGCCTGTCGGCAACGCGGATGAAAAGGACATCCGCGAATCGAATCGGCTCCGCCGGGAACCTCACCCCGCAACAAGTCCGCCGCCGCGCCTGCGTCAGGCGCAACCAATCCCTGCCTGACATCCGGAACAGCGCTCAATAATGCCCGTGTATAGGGATGCGCCGGATCGGCAAAGAGCGCATCAGCCGCCGCCGCTTCGACAATCCGCCCGGCATACATCACCAGCACGCGGTCGCACATATAACGAACAACCGCCAGATCATGCGCAATAAAAAGATACGCCAGAGAGCGCGCCTGTTGCAGATCCTTCATTAAATTCAGAATCTGGACCTGCACGGAAACATCCAAAGCCGAAACCGGCTCATCCGCGACAATCAATTGCGGATCAAGCGCCAAGGCGCGGGCAATGCCGATGCGTTGGCGCTGGCCGCCGCTGAACTCATGCGGATAGCGTCCGGCATAGGCGGCATCAAGCCCCACCGCGCGCAACAATTCCGCCACACGCTGCATCCGTTCGCGGCGCACACCCAGACGATGCACCTGCAAACATTCCGCCAAAGCCGATCCAACCGACAAACGCGGATTCAACGAACCGAACGGATCCTGAAAAACCATCTGCAACTTGCGGCGATAATCGAACAATTCGCGGCGCTTGAAACCAAGCACATCCTGTCCCTCATACAACACGCGCCCGGAATGAACCGGCGCCAGGCGCATGACGGCATTACCCAGCGTGCTTTTGCCGCAACCGCTCTCGCCGACCAGTCCGACGCTTTCGCCGCGCTCCACGCGCAGGGAAACTTCCCGCACCGCGCGCACAATCCTGCGGCGATTAACAATAAAACGCACAGTCAAACGCTCTACTTCCAATAATGACACCGCACCCCCCGATCTTCGGATAAAACAGTTGCAAGAGGAATTTGCGTCCGGCACAACGCGCGGGCCATGGCGCAGCGCGGATGAAAAGGACAACCCGGCGGACGAGCCGCCGGATTGGGCACAGCGCCAGGAATCCCCTGGATGCGCGCGCGCCCGCCACTCAAGCCGGGGACAGCGCCCAAAAGTCCGCGTGTATAAGGATGCAAAGGGGCATTGAGCACATCCGGCACGGCGCCCCATTCAACCGCCTGACCGGAATACATGACATACATGCGCCGCGCAATTCCGGCCACCAATCCGAGGTTATGTGTAATCAAAAGAATGGCCATCTCCTGTTCGGCGCGCAGCTTGACCAGCAAATCGAGAATTTGGCGTTGAATGGTTACATCGAGCGCCGTGGTCGGCTCATCCGCCACCAGCAACCTGGGCCGACAAGCCAGCGCCATGGCGATCATAACCCTCTGCTGCATGCCTCCGCTCAGCTCATGGGGATATGCCCCAACGCGCAGTTCCGGATCGTTTAACCCAACGCGCCGCAACAATTCCGCCACCTCTGCGCGGCGCGGCGTTTTACCGGCATGCAATTTAACGGCCTCGGCAATCTGCCAGCCAACACGAAAAACCGGGTTGAGTGAAGACGCTGGTTCCTGAAAAATATAGGCAATATCGCCGCCGCGCAACCGGCGCAAAGCGCGGGCATCCATTGCGAGCACATCACGCCCGGCAAAAGTTAGCGAGCCGCCGGCCACATAACCGGGCGCGGCCACCAGGCGCGAAAGCGTCAGCGCGGTAACACTTTTACCGCAACCGCTTTCGCCGACCAACGCCACAGTTTCACCCGCGCCGACAGAGAGCGAAACACCGTCCACTGCGCGCACAGGGTTGCCGCGCGTCCGGAAATACACACGCAAATCTTCCACATCCAGCAGACTATCCCGCATTTCCATGCCTTTCCGTAGAATCAACCCTGCCACCGCCGCGGCGCGGCGTTACCCAACCGTTAGTTGCAGATACTATCGCCACAATCTCCCGCAGACGCCGAACCGTCCAATCCGCCGGCGGATCAGGCCGTATTTTGGTTAAAGCGCTTTCCAGAAAAACCGTCCGCGCGCCGGCGCGCTGGCCGGATAGCACATCAAAAAAATAGTCCCCCACAACCAGCAAGGAACACACCGGCAACCGCATCCGCCGCGCAGCCAAAAGCACACCCTCCGGATCAGGCTTGGGCCGGCGCACATGATCGCGCGCAATAATGGTATCAAAATCGCTCCGGCGGATGCGATTAAAATTTTTGAGCGCTGCCTTGACGGAAAGACAACTGTTGCGCGTCAAGACACCCGTTCGCAAACCGCGGCGGCGGAGCAGCAGAATCAAATGCTCGGCATCACGGTTCGGACGCGCCCGCCGCGCGGATTGCTCTTCAAAACGCTCCAATACCAGCGACGCCCGGCGCTGCGCCCTAAGTGTCGGCAATTGCTCAATAAACTCAAGGATCGGCCGGTCGGAAGGACATCCTATCTCCGCCTTGATCGCGGCGAAATCAATGCCGCCCGGCGCAGTCAAAGTCCCGTCAAAATCAAATAAAACCGCCTTGATCATGTTTACGCCAGCTTGAAAATGCCTTATACCTGAACCCGTGATGGAACTTTAATTAAACAAACTCCCTTGCAAAACTCATGTTTTGCAAGCATTCAGAATACAGAATTCAGGTCAGAATTCAGAATAAATGCAAACTGTTTATGATAAGCGATTTGCTGGATTTTACATTCT
>CAZMFH010000109.1:0-8497 GCA_964565485.1 uncultured Verrucomicrobiota bacterium
AATTGACACCCAGCGGTTGTGCGGCGCAGGCGGTATATCATGGAAATCAATGTGATTTTGCGCGGCGGCCGGCGGTGTTTTATTTCTGCGCCAGTCAATCCATTGTGTGCATCCGCGCGGTGTAACCGCGACAACCAGCGGATAAAAAGGATCGCGCCGGCTCTGCTCGGCGGCGGCAAGCCATTCACGGATAACGCGCCGGTTAATCGAATGGTGCCCCACATGCTCGCGATAGACACAAGGCACATTCGCCTGGTCGAGCCGTAGTTTTGCCAGCCGTGTGAATTCAACATCCGTCCCATGCCGGCGTTTGAACATGATGGCGTCGTTCACGCCGTTGCTGAGCCAGATGTTTGTGCCGGTTAATGCCTGCCAATACCCGAAATCCCATGAACCGGCTGAAACCAGAAAGCTATGAAACCGGTCGGGGAAACGCTGCGCCAGGTGAAAAACGCCCTGACCGCCCATTGAATTTCCGCCCATAATCATGTCATGCGGATCAATATTATAAAAATGCTCCAACTCTTCGATAACATCAGCCAGATATTCGTCAACACAAGCCTGATTCCAGGCTGCGAAGCTTTGCGCATTGGGCGGCGAACATGGGTAGCAGACAATTCGTCCGCTTTCTTCAAGCAAATCGTTTATTCCATATCCCTCAAAAACCTTGTCGCCGGAAAAGCGTGGTTGCCCGCGTCCGCCGCCATGCAGAAAGAAAACCAGGCCATAGGCTTTGGAGGGCGTATAATTTGCGGGCACATAGAGTGTAAACATTTCATCCGGATATTTGGCGGCCAGGCGCGGCAGGCGAAAAGGGCGTTTGCGCATCCATCCGGTTTCAGCTTTGGCCGGTGGTTGCGGACGCAGTGAGTTTGCCAGTTCGACCGGATCGCCGGTATAGCTGTCCAGCGTCTTTTTGAGATCATGCCGTTCGGCAACTCCGGCATCAAGATAGGCGCGCGCTTTTGCGAGGATTGCTTTTTCCATTTTCATTTTGGTTGTACTCTCCTTTTTTTTGTTTTTCGCGGCTTGGTTGGAGGTTGGGTTGTTTTTTTCAGCACCAGCGCTGTCCTTGCCGGCAAATAGGCCTTGATCCAAAAATGTCCGTCATTTTCAGGATTGGCAAAATATTCCTGTTCCGGCGTCAGGCGGCTGTAGCCGCCATAACAGGCGGCATCGCTGTCAAGCGCCAGCCGGTATGTGCCCGGCGCAGTTGCAACAGGATAATCCGGATAAGATCTGGTTGGATGAAAGTTAAAGAGCAAGAGCAGTCCGGCACGCTCGAACCCCAGGAGCTTGTTGTCGTTGTGTTCCAGGCAGAGATGGGCCGGTTGGCCGTCCGGCAGGCGCGCGATGCGCGCCAATTCGATCATGGCCTTGTCACATGCGGCAAGAAAGTGATACACAAGATTGGGGTTGTCGCGAAGATGCCATTGGCGGCGCGCGTAATGATATGACCAGCCGTTGCCTTCACGCGGGAAGTCAATCCATTCAGGGTGCCCAAATTCGTTGCCCATGAAATTAAGGTAGCCATGGCCCGCCGTTGCCAGGGTAATCAAACGGATCATCTTATGCAGGGCCAGGCCGCGGTCAACGCGCGCGTTGCGGTTTGACACACCCATGTGGTCGTAGATATCTTTGCCGATCAGCCGAAAAATTAGAGTTTGATCGCCGACGAGCGCCTGATCATGGGATTCCGCATAACTGACGGTTTTTTCGTCGCGGCGCCGGTTGGTCAGTTCGTGCCAGATTCCGCTCATAGACCAATCTTCGTCGCGGGTATCCTTGGTTAATTTGATCCACTGATCCGGTATGCCCATGGCCAGCCGGTAATCAAAACCCAATCCTCCGTGTTCGAGCGGGGCGGCCAGGCCGGGCATGCCGCTGACATCTTCCGCCACGGTCATTGCGTCCGGACGCACGGTGTGGATAACTTTGTTGGCTAGCGCCAGGTAAACGACGGCCTGTTCATCAACCTGGCCGTTGAAATAATCCGCATAATTAGTAAAGGCCATGCCCAGCCCGTGATGTTGGTAAAGCATGCTGGTGATGCCGTCAAAGCGGAAGCCGTCAAAATGAAATTCGTCCAGCCAGAAACGGCAGTTCGACAACAGAAAGTGCAGCACCTGCGGCTTGTTGTAATCGAAACAGCGTGAATCCCAGAGATCATGCATGCCGCGCGGGCCTTCATGAAAAAATTGGCAGAGTGTGCCGTCAAAACGGCTTAAGCCCTCAACTTCATTGCGCGCGGAATGGGAGTGAATTAAATCCATGATCACTGCCAGACCGGCGCTGTGGGCGGCATCCACAAGCTGCTTGAGTTCCTCCGGTGTTCCAAAGCGGGAAGAGGCGGCGAAAAAATTGGTAACATGATAACCGAATGAACCATAATACGGGTGTTCCTGAACTGCCATCAGTTGAATCGTGTTGTAACCGGCGGCAATGATACGCGGCAGGATCAATTCCCGGAATTCGCGGTATGTGCCGACTTTGCCGTCTTCCTGCGCCATGCCGACATGCGCTTCATAGATCAGCGGCGCCTGTGTCGAACGCCGGAAGGTGTGTTGCCAGACATAAGTTTGGTCGGGCGCCCAAACCTGGGCATTGAAAATCTTGGTGTGCATGTCCTGCACGACTCTGCGGGCGTATGAGGGCAGGCGGTCGCCATTGCCGTCCGGCCAGCTCATGCGCAGACGGTAAAGATCGCCGTGCTTGAGCGCGGCATGTGGCAGGCGCAATTCCCAGTCGCCGGCCGCATTGAGGCGGCGGAGCGACGGCGCGGCAGATTCGTTCCAATTACAAAATGAGCCTACAATCTTGATGGCTGTGGCGCCCGGCGCCCATTCGCGCAGAATCCATTCGTCGCCGCGCCGATGCAGTCCGAAATATTCATGGCCGGCGGCGAAATCGGCCAAAGCGACCGCGTCGCCGGTCAGCCGTTTTTCTGTGGCTTTGATCTGGTTGACGCGCTGCTCAATATCTTTTGCATACGGCAAAAGATAGGGGTCGTCCTGCAATAAACGGAGCGGCGCTGCGCCGGATTGGGCTGCGGTTTGGTGTGCGCGTTTTTGGGAAAAATTCGCCATAAATTATCGAAGGCACAGCTTGACAGTTTCAGCCGTTGAACGCCTTGCCCTTGATGGTTGATGTTGTTCTGGTTCCGGCATTGGTTGTGCAGCTTATTCCCACTCGATTGTGGCGGGAGGCTTGGAGCTGATATCGTAGACCACGCGGTTGACGCCGCGCACTTCGTTGATGATCCGGTTGGAAAGGTCGGCCAGGACGGCATAAGGCAAACGCGCCCAGTCGGCGGTCATGCCGTCCAGGCTGGTAACCGCGCGCACGACAATTGTGTTTTCATAAGTGCGGCCGTCGCCCATTACTCCGACGCTTTTAACCGGCAGCAACACGGCGAATGCCTGCCATAATTTCCGGTTGCGGTCGCGGGCGGTGATGATTTCCTGCACAAGCCGATCGGCTTGTTGCAACAACGCGACCCGTTCGGCGGTAACCTTGCCGAGTATGCGCACGGCCAGTCCGGGCCCCGGAAAAGGCTGGCGTTGCACAAGTGTTTCCGGCAGTTTTAGTTCCCGCGCCAGTTCGCGGACTTCATCCTTGAAAAGTTCGCGCAGTGGTTCGATCAGTTTGAATTTAAGATCGGGCGGCAGGCCGCCGACGTTATGATGGCTCTTGATGGTGGCCGATGGTCCGCCACGGGGATTGACGCTTTCGATGATGTCCGGATAGAGCGTACCTTGGGCCAGGAATTTTGCGTGTCCGCAGCGACGTGCTTCTTGCGCGAAAACCACGATGAAGCGCCGACCGATGGCTTTGCGCTTTTTTTCCGGGTCGGTGATGTTTTGGATGTCTTTCAGGAAAAGCGATCCGGAGCGGGCAATACGCAGGTCAATGCCGAGTGTTTTTTCGAAGGTATTACGCACATCTTCGGTTTCGCCGTGGCGCATAAAGCCGTTATCAACATAAATGCAATGCAGTTGCCGTCCGACAGCCTTGTGGAGCAAAGCGGCTACGACGGCAGAATCAACGCCGCCACTCAGTCCGCAGATGACATGTTTGCTTCCGACCAGGCGGCGAATTTCGCGGATGCTGGTCTTGATGAATTTGGCCATGCGCCATGTGGCGCGGCAGCCGCAGATTCGGAAAATAAAATTATGCAGGATTTCCGCGCCGCGCGCGGTATGCGCCACTTCCGGATGGAATTGGAGTCCAAAAAGTTTTTGCCCGACCTGCGCCATGGCTGCAATCGAGCACGCGCGGCTGCCGGCCAGCGCGCGAAAACCATCCGGCATTGCGGCGACATGGTCGCCATGGCTCATCCAGACTGTCAGTTGCGCCGGCATGTTTTTGAAAAGCGCCGTTGGGTTGCCAAACTTGATTCGGGTGTTTCCATATTCGCGCGTCAATCCGGGTTGCACTGTGCCGCCGAGCAGTTTGGTCATCAGTTGCATGCCGTAGCAGATTCCCAGGACGGGCAAACCGAGTTGCAGAATGGCCGGATCGCAAGTCGGCGCCTCAGGCTCAAAAACGCTGGCCGGCCCGCCGGACAGGATGATCCCCGCCGGCCGGCGGCGCGCCAACTCGGCGGCTTTGATGTTATGCGGAATGATTTCCGAATAGACATGCTGTTCGCGCACGCGGCGCGCGATAAGCTGCGTGTATTGCGAACCGAAATCGAGGATGGCGATCCAGTTGTTTTGTTCAACCTGTTTCATCGTTACGCTTTGCCGATCAATTTGCGGAAGGCGGCGAAAAGATAAAGCGGATCGTGCGGGCCGGGCGCTGCTTCCGGATGATATTGAACGGCGAACATAGGTTCGGTTTTATGCGCAATACCTTCCACAGTTTGATCGTTAAGGTTGATGTGCGTGATGTTGACCGGCGCCTGCGCGAGCGAATCGGATGAGACAGCGTAATTGTGGTTTTGTGATGTGATTTCAATGCCGCCGGTCAGCAGGTTCTTGACCGGATGATTGCAACCATGATGGCCGAATTTAAGACGATATGTTGTTCCGCCCACGGCCAGTCCCAGGATTTGATGTCCGAGGCAGATGCCCATGAGCGGTTTCCTGCCCAAAAGCGCGCGCGCGGCTTCAATGGCATAGGTTAAGGCGGCGGGATCCGCCGGTCCGTTGGAAAAAAAGATGCCGTCCGGATTCATTGCCAGCACGTCGGCAGCGCTGGTTTGCGCGGGGACGACGGTGGCGGCCATGCCCGCCCGGCGCAGGCAGCGCAGGATGTTGCGTTTGACCCCAAAATCATAAACCGCAATGCGCATGTCCGGTTCGGGTATTTTATCGGCGCTGCCCCAGGAATACGTCAGATGGCTTTGCTCGTCAAAATCATATTTGGCCTTGCAGGTAACACGCGCGGCGTAATCCTGATTGTCCAAGCCAATCCAATTGCGCGCTTTTTCGACCGCCTGCCGTTCGGTCAGGTTTCCGGAAGCTGCCAGACAGGCTTTGGTGGTGCCTTTGGTGCGCAGCAGTATTGTCAGGGCGCGCGTTTCGATGCCGGCCAGGGCCGGTATGTTTTCGGAGCATAAACGTGTTTGCAGCGCTGCCGTGGCGCGCCAGTTGCTGGGTTCGTTCAACTCATGTATGATCAGGCCGCCGGCAAAAAACCGGTCGGCTTCCATGTCATCGTTGTTGACTCCGGTATTGCCGATTTCCGGATAAGTCATGGTCACAAATTGCCCGGCATAGGAAGGGTCGCTCAATATCTCCTGATAGCCGGTCATGCCGGTATTAAAAACCACTTCACCGACGGAATCCATCGCGGCGCCAACCGAGTGCCCGCGAAAAATTGTTCCGTCTTCAAGCGCCAGGAATGCGCTTTGCGTCCGTTGAGATTTCCAATTCCATGTGGATTGCATGAATGGGAGCATATTGGAAATAAAATAAAATTCAAATATTTTTTTTGAACCAATAATGATTGTTATTTTTATTTGCTCATGATATTTTAGAAGGACAAATCAGTGGTTGGGCAGATTTGGTTTGAGGTTATAATATGGCTGTATTTCGATCAGGCGGTCAAAAAGCGGCTGCAAAACAGGTTGCGGCGCAAGCCGCTGCGCCCCAACAGAATTATGCTCAGCGGCCATCGCCGCCGGTATCGGCAACTGCAAGATCGGTTTCTGCCGATGCGCGCAAGCAAAAAGATGTTGAACGCGTTACCGGGGCATCTGCGATCAGATCCAAGGAATTGCCGCCTTTTTCCAGGCAACTTTCCGCCATGCTTCTGGCAGGCATGCCGTTGATTCAGTCGCTTGACGCTTTGGAGGATCAGACTAGCGATAAGAATTTCAAGAAAGTTGTCGTTGGCTTAAAGAATTATCTGCAAAGCGGGGCTTCTTTTTCGGAATCTTTGGCGCATTATCCGTCTATTTTTGACACGCTCTATATTAATATGATCCGTGCCGGAGAGTCCGGCGGACAGCTTGGTGAAACTGCTGCGCGCTTGGCTGGATTTTTGGAATCGGCTGCCAAGCTGAGCCGTAAGGTTAAGTCGGCCATGAGCTATCCGGTCATTGTTCTTTGCATTGCTTTGGGTATAGCTGTGGCCATGATCTTGTTTATTGTTCCCGTTTTTGCGAATATGTTTGCTGATTTTGGCGGACAGCTGCCTGCGCCAACCCAATTTTTGATTAATTTAAGCACTATGTTTAAAAAATATGGTGTTTTTGTGCTTATTTTGGCGATTATTGCGATTGTTGTGTTTCAAAAATGGAAAAAGACTAAAAACGGCGGGTATCAGTTGTCACGTTTGGCTTTGCAGGCGCCGGTAATAGGTGAGTTAAACCGCAAGGTGGCAACAAGCAGATTTGCCCGCACTTTTGCGCAATTACTCAAAAGCGGCGTGCCTATATTGCAGGCTATGGAAATAGTTTCCGGCGCAACCGGCAACAAAGTATTTGAAAACGTCATTCTGGAGGCGCGGAATACAATTGAGCAGGGCGAACCTCTTTCAACCGCATTGATCCGGCATAAATGTTTTCCAAAATTGCTTGTGCATATGTTGGCGGCAGGCGAGAAGACCGGCAAAATTGACGAGATGATGCAGAATATTGCTGATTTCTATGATGATGAAGTGGAAACAATGTTAGGCGGATTGACGTCTTTGATCGAACCGCTCCTGATGATCTTCCTTGGCGTTGTAATCGGCGGTATTGTTATTTCAATGTTCCTGCCGATTTTCAAAATGGGCGAAATTGTTGGCGCAGGCTGAGCCAAGTCTTTCCAAAAACGCCGCAGCAATTATGGATTTTAAGAAAACGCAAAATTGACCTTGCCTTTCCCGTTGTGCTTTGGTATATCGAATGAAAGTTATAGGTTGATTTTGGCAAAGGAAAGTTATGGCCAAGATTTTATTAGTTGATGATGAGCCAAGTATCCTGAGTGTTTTGAGCGTTTTGCTGAAGGCGGAAGGATATGAGGTCGTGCCCTGTGATGGCGGTGATAAGGCCATTGATTTGATCAAAAATGGGGCGTTTGATCTTATGATTTCTGACATCAGAATGCGCCCGATTGACGGAATGGAGCTTTTGAAAGTGGCGCGGGAAAGTCAGCCGTCCATGGCGGTATTGATGGTTACAGGCTATGGGACTGTTGAAACCGCTGTGGAAGCTCTGAAATTAGGCGCTTTTGATTATGTTACCAAGCCTTTTAAGCTGGATGAATTGCTGATTACAGTCAAGCGCGCATTGGAGTATAATAAGGCGATCAGCGAAAATATTCAGCTCAAAGCGCAGCTCGACGGGCAGTATCGCTTTGAGAATATTGTGGCCGAAAGCCGGGCCATGCGTAATGTTTGCGAGATGATCGAACGTGTTTCGCCTACTGACACAACGGTTTTGATTTATGGCGAGAGCGGGACCGGCAAAGAGTTGGTTGCCAAGGCGATACATGGCCATAGCCGCCGGAAAACCAAGAAATTCCTGCCGCTCAATTGCGCCGCACTGCCGGAAGCTTTGCTGGAATCGGAGTTGTTTGGTCATGTCAAAGGCGCTTTCACGGGGGCTTCCGCCGACAAAGAAGGGCTGTTTGAGGTGGCCGATCACGGCACTATTTTCCTCGATGAGATTGATTCGATGCCTTTGGGTATTCAGGCCAAGTTGTTGCGCGTTTTGCAGGATAAGGAAATCCGCCGTGTTGGCGGAAACTCGGCGATAGCCGTTGATGTGCGTGTGCTTGCTGCCACCAATACGCGTTTGGAAAAATTGATTGAGCAGGGAAAATTCAGGGAGGATCTTTATTATCGCTTGAGTGTTATCCCTATAGAAATCAAACCTTTGCGCGAGCGTACGGAAGATATTTTGCCGTTAACATATCATTTTTTGCGCCATGAAATTGGCGAAAACAATCCGTTGCCTTCCGTGAATCCTGATGTTATTGCGATCTTTGAGCAGTATTCTTGGCCCGGCAATGTGCGTGAATTGGAAAACGCGCTTAAGCATGCCTTGACGTTTATGAAGGACAAT
>CAZMFH010000110.1:0-8451 GCA_964565485.1 uncultured Verrucomicrobiota bacterium
AATCTTGTTCAGGCGGTAAAAGGTTACTTGAAACACGAACGCGAAACGCTTGAATCCGTTACCGCCGCCCGCAATCAGGCTTCTTCTGCAGCCCAAAAAGCATCCGCCAACCCGGCCGACGCCGGCGCCATCAAAGGATTGATGGGCGCGGAAAGCATGCTGACCGGCGCATTAGGCCGGCTTTTTGCCGTTGTGGAAGCATACCCTGATCTGAAAGCCAATCAAACGATGGCGCAACTAATGGAGGAATTGACCTCCACCGAAAACAAAGTCTCCTTCGCGCGCCAGGCATACAACGACATGGTTATGGTCTATAACATCGCGCGAGAAACTTTCCCGGATATGATTGTGGCCAGATTATGCGGATTCGATGCGGCGCAATTATTTGAAATCACGGCGGAAAAGGAACGCGAAGCGCCCAAAGTTTCCTTTTCCTGAACTCAAATTCACTTAACAAAATCGCCGGCTAATTACAGCAATGGATTTTTTTGAACATCAGGAACGCGCGCGCCGCAAAAGCGCGCTGCTGGTTTTTTATTTTATTATCGCCGTCATGCTGATTATCGCCGCCGTTTATACGGTGGTTGCCTTTCTCTTTCAACCCGCACCGGACGCAGAAAGCGTCGCGGCCGCGCGCGACTGGTGGCAGGCTGATTTGTTTTTATGGGTAGCCGGCGTTACTTTGACCATCATCTGTCTTGGCACATTTTTCAAAATAATCATGCTCAAGCAGGGCGGCATTGCCGTGGCCAAAATGCTCGGCGCACGCGAAGTGAATATTGCAAGCACAGACCTCCACGAGCGCCAGCTGCTGAATGTTGTCGAAGAAATTGCCCTCGCTTCCGGCGTGCCGGTTCCGCGCGTCTTTCTTCTGGAACATGAACCGGCTATCAATGCCTTTGCCGCCGGACTGACAATCAAGGATTCGATCATCGGCATTACCAAAGGCTGCCTGACCCAACTGACCCGCGATGAGCTGCAGGGCGTTATTGCCCATGAATTCAGCCATATCCTCAACGGCGACATGCGTCTAAACATCCGCCTGATGGGGCTTTTGAACGGCATTCTGATCATCAGCATCATCGGGTTCTGGACTCTCCGCATCTCAATGGGCGCCTCGCACGGAGGGAGCAGCCGCAAAAAAGGCGGAAACCCGCTGGTTTTTGCATTGCTTGGGATCGCGCTCATGATCATTGGATACATCGGCGTGTTCTTCGGCAAACTGATCAAAAGCGCCGTCTCGCGCCAGCGCGAATATCTGGCTGATGCTGCCGCCGTACAATTCACGCGCAATCCGGGTGGAATCGCCGGCGCGCTCAAAAAAATCGGCGGTTTTATGGCCGGCTCGCGCATCCGCCATCCTAACGCCGAAGAAGCCAGCCATCTCTTCTTCTCCAACGGCACAGGGTTTTCCCTGCTCAGCTTGATGGCCACGCATCCACCCCTCCCCGAACGTATCCGGCGAATTGACCCATCATTTGACGGGAAATTCGGCTCAGGCACGACAGCAGCGCAGCGCGACACAAACGCTGCGGCATCAGCGTCAATGGGTTTTGCCGCAAATACAGGCAACAGCCAACCGGCGACCGTCTCAATGCAGACGCGTGAAACATTGCGGCAAATCGGCCGTCCCCAAGCCGAACAATTGGTTTATGTTTCCGATTTATTGAACACACTGCCGCAGGAATTGCGCGCCGCCGCGCACGATCCAACCGGAGCGCGCGCGCTGCTGTTTGCCCTCCTGATGAGCAATACACCCGATATCCGCCGTCAACAACGCGACCTGTTGCAAGCAGGCGCGGGCAAGAATGTGCTGCACAAACTGGATCAACTGCAAGCCGTCTGCGCAGCGCTGCCGCAACAGGCGCGCATGCCCCTGGCTGAAATGGCGCTGACCGGCCTGCGCAACCTGACCAAGGAACAAGGCGAGCAATTTTACAACAACCTGCGCCGGATGGCGGAAGCCGACCGGCAAATCCAGCTTTTTGAATATATGCTTTTGCGCATGACACGTCGGCAGCTTGACAACATGTTCGGCCAGCAAGAGAAACAGGTTGCGCAATATTATGATCTAAAACCATTGTTGCATCCCGCGCTGATCATCCTTTCCACACTGGCGCACTTTGGGCATGCCACGCCGGCGGAAGCCGAACCTGCCTTCCTGGCCGGCGCCAGGCTGATCGGCCAAAACCACCGGCTCCTGCCCCAGACCGAATGCGGACTGAGCGCGGTTGATCAAGCGCTGCAAATGCTCAATCAGGCATCGCCGGCCATCAAACGCCGCATCATCGAAGCTTGCATCAACTGCGTGGCGGCGGACGGCCAAACCACAATTATTGAGGCGGAAATGTTGCGCGCCATTGCCGCGGCGCTAAACTGCCCGATGCCGCCATTTACAGCGAGCGCCCCCTGAAAGCAAAAATGCACAGCACAAAAAACAGCAACCACACCCCGAATCCGGACGATTTGCTTGAATGCGCCGAAGCAGCCGCGCGCGCCGGCGGAATGCACGCCCTGCGTCATCGCGAACGGCGCAACGAAATTGCAGCGCGCTTTGCGCATGACATCAAACTGCAATTGGACCGCGAGAGCCAGGATGCTGCCGAAAGCGTCATCCGTCGCCGGTTTCCAAACTCCGCCCTGCTCGGCGAAGAAACACCATCCGCACGCGGTCAAAACGCGCTGCGCTGGATAATTGATCCGATTGACGGAACGGTGAATTATTATCACGGCTTGCCCTTATGGTGTTGTTCGGTGGCGGCGGAATGGCAAGGACGCATCGTGGCCGGGGCGGTTTATGCCCCTGTCGGAGATCAATGCTATACAGCGCATATTCGGAGTCATGCCGCTTGTAACGGACGCCTCATCCGCGTCTCATCCACCAAGCGCCTGCGTGAGGCGGTGGTTTTGACCGGCCTGAACAAACGCAACGGACTGCTTACCGATTCAATTGCCGTTTTCAAAGCGCTTGCATTCAAGACACGCAAACTGCGAATCATGGGTTCCGCCGCGCTTGATCTCTGCCATGTGGCATCAGGCCAGGCGGAAGCGTTTTTCGAATCCGGAATTTATTATTGGGATATTGCCGCCGCCGGACTGATCGTTGAGCGCGCAGGCGGTATTTCCGAGATTCTCGCACAAAAGCGCGGGTACTGCCTTTGTTTTCTGGCCGGCAACCGCAACCTGCACAAATCCATCAAACGTATTGTTACCGCCCAGCCGGAGCAAAAGCCGGCCTGAACAGCAATCGGATTGCAGGCTAAAACATCCAGGCCACGCCATACTCTGTTACCATAACCACACTGTTCTGCAATTCACCGGCCGTGAAAGGCGTCATGCGCGCTGTCCAGGCCTCCACTGTTTCGCCCGGAACGGCCAAACCGACGCCAAAAAACAAATACCAATTTTCGCTCAGAAACAGACGAAACCCCATAACGGCGCGATGATAACGAACAAGCGGCTTGGGAGCATCATGGATTTCCAGCGTCTTGACATTCGTTTCAATCGGCTTGATCCGCGCCCCCAAATAGAAGGAGCCATGCGTCGGACGCGCATCCTGGACGGAACCACGCAGGCCATCCGCAGTCAGGGCAAGCTTGCTGAATGCCGGCGCATCCGCAGCCGCAACCTGCCTCCCGGCCAGCGTCAGGCACAGAACCACGATCAGCCGGATGTTTCCGCGCGCCAGGCGCAACCAAACCGAAATTATGCGCAACTGCTTTTTCCGCATCGCAAGCACCATTAACTTAAACGGTTGCGATAATCCTCATAACCAAAACGG
The DNA here is from genome assembly GCA_964565485.1 of uncultured Verrucomicrobiota bacterium. GTDB lineage: Bacteria > Verrucomicrobiota > Kiritimatiellia > JAAZAB01 > JAAZAB01 > CAZMFH01. Next base: position 3,782 of record CAZMFH010000110.1, read on the forward strand.
CGCACAACCTCTATCTGCCGCGTCTCGGCGCGGCAGACCGCTATGGAAGGCAAAGGCACGCCATTAAATGTATTGGTCTTGACCATTGAATAGTGGGCCATATCCTCAAAGATCAGTTTGTCGCCAACCTTCAACGGTCGCGCAAAGGAATAATCGCCGATCACATCACCGGCCAAACAGGTCAAACCACCCAGACGATAAGTATGCGGTAAAACACAGGGCAAATCCGCGCCGACAATTTGCGGACGATACGGCATTTCCAGGACATCCGGCATGTGCGCAGCCGCCGAAGTATCCAGAATGGCAATATCCTTTTCGTTGCGCATTATATCCAGCACGGAAGCAACCAGAACACCAGCGCCCAGAGCAACGGCTTCACCCGGCTCCAGATAGACCTCCAATGCGTAACGCGCTTTGAAATCCGCAATGATCCGGCACAAACGCTCCAAATCATAATCAGCGCGCGTGATATGATGGCCGCCGCCGAAATTAATCCATTCAAGTCCCTTCAGGAATCGGCCAAAGTCGCGCTCCACAACCGCCAGGGTGCGTTCCAGCGCATCGGCATTCAACTCGCAAAGCGTATGAAAATGCAGTCCCGTCACGCCATCCGGCAGCCGCGATGAAAACTGCGCCGCCGTTATGCCAAGTCGTGAACAGCGCGCACAAGGATCATAGAGCGCCACCTTGACTTCAGAATGCATCGGATTAATGCGCAGACCCGCGCGCACCTTGCGCTTGTGGCCGGCCAACGCATCCTGGAAAAGCGCCCATTGCGACAATGAATTGAAGGTGATATGATCAGCCAGAGCAAGCAATTCGGCGAACTCATCACGGCGATAAGCCGGAGCATAGACGTGCACTTCGCGCCCGAATTCCTCGCGCGCCAGACGCGCCTCATTCAGCGAACTGGCCGCCGCGCCATGCAGAACCCCGCGAATCACGGGGAAGAGGGCAAACATGGCGAAACCTTTCAAGGCCAGAATGATTTTGCAGCCGGTCCGGCTCTGGACGGAATCCAAAACGGCAAGATTGCGCCGCAAAGCTTCCTCATCCACAACAAAACAGGGCGTAATAAGATCCTGTAAATTGAAGCGCATATTTCGTCCGACCGATCAGCATTCCTCAACGACCCAAGGCAAACCGCGCCGGCTCAGTTCCGCCATAAACGGGTCGGGATCAAACTGTTCCACATTAAAAACGCCTGCGCCGCGCCAAACACCGGTCAGCATCAGCAAGCCACTGATCATAGCCGGAACTCCGGTGGTATATGAAATAGCCTGCGCCTTGACTTCCCGGTAACAATCAGCATGATCGCAAATGTTGTAAATATGGATTTTTTTCGCCCGCCCGTCTTTAACTCCTTCAATCAGGCAGCCGATGTTGGTTTTGCCTTTGTAATTTTCGCCCAGAGAGGAAGGCTCCGGCAGAATCGCCTTGAGAAATTTGAGCGGGACAATCGGACGGCCTTCATAATCCACAGGATCAATGCGCGTCATGCCGACATTCTGCAAAACACGCAGATGCGTCAGATATTGCTCACCAAAGGTCATCCAGAAACGAATACGCTTCAACCCCTTGATATGTTTGACCAGCGATTCCAGTTCCTCATGATAAAGCAGATACATTTCCCGCGGCCCGATGCCCTGAAAATCAAACGTCTTGTGCTCAGACAAAGGCTCGGTTTCCTTCCATTGCCCTTCTTCCCAATAGCGTCCGCGCTGCGTAATTTCGCGGATATTGATTTCCGGATTGAAATTTGTGGCAAAGGCCCGGCCATGATCGCCGGCATTGCAATCCATGATGTCAACATAATGAATCTCGTCAAAATAATGCTTCATGGCATAGGCGCAAAATATATTGGTAACACCCGGATCAAAGCCGCAGCCCAAGAGCGCCATGATCCCGCGCCGGCGGAAGCGTTCATGATAATCCCACTGCCATTTATAGCAAAACCGGGCTTCGTCCGGCGGCTCATAATTGGCGGTATCGAGATAATCCACACCCGTTTCCAGGCAGGCATCCATGATGGCTAAATCCTGATACGGCAAGGCCATGTTCATCACCAGCTTCGGCTGCAAGCGGCGAATAAGTTCAACAACCTGCGCAGGTTGATCGGCATCAACCTGCGCGATTTCAATTGGCCGGTCGAGTTGGGCGCGAATCCGCTCGCACTTGGCCAAAGTCCGGCTGGCCAGACAAATTGCACTAAAAACCTGCGGCGCCTGCGCGCACTTGTGTGCCACCACCCCGCCGACGCCGCCCGCACCAATGATCAAGACTCCACCCATAGTCATGCCTCCTGCAACAGTTTGATTAAAGCCTTTACCACGCCATCACGATAGCCGGCCACAAGCTCAAAGGCCGAACCGGTCTGATCAAGTCCAAAACGATGCGTGATCATAAAATCAGGCTTGAGCAAGCCCTGCTCCATCAAGGCCAAAGCCGGCTCAAAAGAAGCGCATTGCCGGCGCACATTGCGCAGACACAATTCCTTGCGGCGCGCCTGATCTATCGCAAAAGCAATGCGTTCGATCTCCGGAATCCCCACAAGCATTAAAATTCCGCCCGGCTTCAACAAAGCCACCGCTTGGTCAATCGCCGACTGCTCGCCGCAACACTCAAAAACCGCATCCAGCAGCAATGGTTCGCGCATGCCGATTTCCGCGACAATATCCCCAGCATCCGGATTGCCTGTCCAGATTGCGCCGGCCTTTTGCGCAACCGCCAGGCGCGCATTGATTTTATCAGTCATATAAACAGCATGCGCCCCAAACATGCGCGCGCACAAAAGCACGCTCAATCCGATCGGACCAGACCCGAGAATGCCCACACGCGCGCCTTTGAGCGGCAGTGCGCGGCGCACGGCATAGAGACCAATGGAGAGCGGTTCGGCCAGCGCCGCCTGCTCAAGCGTTAAGGCCGGAGCAATCCGCAGACAACAATCCTGAGGCATGACGATAAATTCCGCCAGACACCCCTCCTGATCCGGGCAGCCCAGAAACCTGATTGCGCGGCAGGTATGCACCCGGCCAACCAGGCATTGATCACACGTTCCGCAGGATATGGCCGGCTCCACCGCCACACGATCGCCCGGTCTGACGCGCGTTACAGCCGGACCGACCCGCTCGACCACCGCCGAACATTCATGCCCCACCGCAAATGGATATCGCACAACCTGACAACCAATCCGGCCTTCGCGGTAATAATGCACATCGGAACCACAAACACCCACCACCGCCATCTTCAAGAGCACATCATCAGGGCGCTTGATCTCCGGGATGGGCGCATCACGCAATGCCAAAGCATTTAATCCGGTCAATACAGCCGCTTTCATTGGTTCGCTTCCTCCCAGCAATCAGAAACATTTCTGCGTAATGCGGCACATTCAAAACCGCAATTGTGCCGCCGCCAGACGCCGCCCCAATTCCTCAATCACGCGCTCATCATCCTTGGCGCCGGCGGACTCGAATGTGGCCGAAAACCGCAAAAACGCGCCGGCATCGTCCCATGGCACGGTGGAAACCAGATGCTCGCGAATCAGGTATTGCGAAGCATCTTCCGCCGTATTAAAATCAAAGCCGCCCGCGCCGCGCGGCGCGGGCACATAAAGATAAAAAGTGCCGCCAGGCATGCGCGCATCAAATCCGGCCGCCCGCAGACAGCGCGTCATTTTACGCAACCGCCCCTGGTAATGACGTTTGATGCGGTCGGATAAAGCGCGCTGGGCGATGCCGGCGCAAGCCGCCAATTGAATGGCTTTGAACTGGCCGGAATCCACGTTGTCCTTGACATCCGCATAGGCGCGCACGGCAGCCGCAGCGCCGGCCACGAAACCAAGCCGCCAACCGGTCATATTATAGCTTTTGCTCATGGAATGCAGCTCGACGGCCACCTCCTTGCCGCCGGGCCGGCTGAGAATTGAAAGCGGCGCGCGCGAATAGACCAGCGTGGCATAAGCCGCATCCTGAACAATCAGAATATTATTAGCCTCGGCAAAGGCAATCAGCCGGTCAAAAAACGCTTCGGAAGGCGCGGCGCCGGTGGGGTTGTTCGGATAATTCACATAAAACAATTTGGCGCGCCGCGCCGTATCGGCATCAATCGCGTCGAGATCGGGGAAAAATCCGTTTTGCTTCAGCAACGGCAGACGCACCACACGTCCGCCCAGATATTGCGTGTGCGTGGCCAATACAGGGTAACCCGGCACGGTTGCCAGCGCAATTTCGCCCGGATTGATAAAACAGAGCGGTAAAATGGCCAAGGCCGGTTTTGACCCTATGCTATGGACAATTTCCGTCTCCGGATCCAAGCCGGCAATGTTGAAAAACGTGCGCAGATAATCGGCTGCCGCCTGCTTGAATTCCGCAATACCGTTATCGGCATAGCCACGATTGGCCGGATCGTCAACAGCCTGTTTGAGCGCGCGGCGAATCGGCGCGGGCGCAATTTGGTCCGGCTCGCCCACCCCAAAATCAAGCAATTCCAGGCCAGGATGCGCGGCGCGCGCGGCCGCCTTGGCGCGCTTGATTTTTTCAAATTTATAGATGGCGTTGGAAAGCCCGAAAGTTGCGCCACCGATCCGTTCGGCAAACAATGTTTGTATATTCATTTCCCTCCCCTGAAGCTGCGTTCAAAGACGGAACTTCGAACGCATATTTTTTATCTTT
>CAZMFH010000111.1:0-8306 GCA_964565485.1 uncultured Verrucomicrobiota bacterium
GCCTGATCCTGCATGGTCGCCCGCCGCACAATATGCGGGATACCGTCCGGCGCACGATCTTTTTCGCCCTGAGCCGAAACAATATGCCCATATTCCGGTACATTCCCGGAGGTAATGACACAGGCATCCCCAACCTTAACGGCCAGATCAGCCGCACTGGCGCACAACCAAAGATTAGCATCTCCGCAATTGACCCGCCACAATTTAACCACAGCACCACCCCCAACCGCGCCTTACGCCGCAAGGCAACATTTTTGCCGTTTTATTGCCGAACCGTTGTTTGTTTTTACTCACCGTGATTCATTCCGCAACCGGCCAAACGCAATAAACCATGCTCGAAAACCATTTGTTCGGGAAGATTTTGCGCCAACTTGCGGCGCATATCTTCAATCTCATTGATTCCATTCAAAGCCAGCCGATAACTCAAAGCCGCCCCCGCCGCCTGTTCCGAAAAAATCAAATCATTTTGCTCCGCAACTCCGGCAGCTTGAAACAAACGATCACGCTGCCAAAAAAGCATCCAGCGCAGGCATGTTTCCCGCGCTTCGCGATAACGTCCCTCCAAGCGGGCTTCACCCGCCTGCTTCTGCGCCTTGGAATCAGCGCTGCCTTCCGTTTCATCTTCCTGTACTCCGTCTTCCATTTCGGCCTTGATCTGATCACGCGCCTGTTTTAATCCGCTTGCAAGCAAACGCGCGCGCCGCACAACCTCAAGCACACTTGCGCCGCCAAGATCCGTCAGCACAGCGGAGGCAAGCTCGCGCAATTCGGCATCGGCGCCCGTCAATTCCTCGGCCCGGTCAGACGACAAAATAATCTTCTGACAACGCGATACAATCGTTGGCAAAAGCGCTTCGGGACGGTCGGTTACCAGCAAAACCAGACAATCCGGCGGCGGTTCCTCAAGCGTTTTAAGCAACCGGTTGGAGGCCTGCTGGTTCAACCGGTCGGCGTTCTGCAAGACAACCACTTTCCAGCCGCCCTCGAAGGATGTCCGCGCAATCAATTGCTGCACGGCCTCCACCTGTTCCATAAGAATGCCGCGCGACTTCTTCTGTGGCTCAATCCATAACAGATCCGGATGCGCGCGCGCCGCAGTCTGGAGGCATTTCGAGCAAACTCCGCAAGGCCGCAGCGCGGATGCCGTGCAATACAACATCGCCGCCAGCTGCCGGGCCAGCAATCCCGCCCGCCCGAGCGGCGCGCCGACAATCAGATAGGCATGCGCCAGACGCCCTTCCAACCAGCCGCGCCGCAATGAAGCCAGAACCTGATCAAGATCATTCATAAAACCTGTTGTGCCTCAAAAAATGGCGGCCACAATCCGCAGGACATCGGCATCCACGCTTGCCACATCGCGCGCGGCATCCACAATTCTGATCCGCTGCGGCCAGCGCCGGGCCAGTTCCAGATAACCGGCGCGCACTTTCTCGTGAAAAGCCTGGTCTTCACGTTCGATCCGATCCGGACCGACTGCTTCCCGCTGATTACGGTTCCGCAAACGCTCAAAACCATCCCGTATATCCAAATCAAGCAAAATCGTCAAATCCGGCTCCAAGCCCCCCGTCGCAAAAGCATTCAAAGCCAGGATCCTTTCCACATCACAACCGCGACCATAGCCCTGATAGGCGGTTGTCGAATCGGCAAAACGATCGCAAATAACATTTGCGCCGCGCGCCAGCGCCGGCATGATAACCTGCCGCACCAGTTGGGCGCGCCCAGCCATAAACAAAAAAATCTCGCTTTCGGCAACCATGCCCTCCCCTTCGGCATCATGTTGCAACAAACGCCGAACAGCCTCGCCCATGGGCGTCCCGCCCGGCTCGCGCAGCACAAGCGTCTCGCCATAAACCGGGCGCATAGCTTCAGCCAGACGCCGCGCATGCGTGGACTTGCCGCCGCCTTCCGGCCCCTCAAAGGTGATAAACTTGCCTTGCCGGATCATGAAGCGCCTTTCCGTTTAAGCTTATATCCTCCGGCAACATCCTGAATCAGCCATCCCAAAGCTTCGACTTCACCGCGCAAAACATCGGCACGCGGCCAATCCCTGGAGACGCGCGCCGCTTGCCGTTCTTCGGCTTTTTGCAAAATCACGGATGGAATTTCCCCGCACTCAATCTGACGCCAGACCCCCAGCACACGGTCAAAATCCAGCAGCAATTCCAACAATACCAATGCATCCTCCGGCGCCAGCAAGGCGGCATTTATGCGCCGGTTGCCTTCATGCACCAGATCAAAAAGCGCGCCCAAAGCCAGCGAAATATTAAGATCATCATCCAAAGCGCTTAAAAAAGACGTTTTAGCCTGCGCCATCCAGTCCGGCAAGGGCTTTGGCTTTGCCGCATCATCCGATGCGGCAAGCTCCGCTCCGGCAACATCCCGCAAACGTCCGTCAAATTCGTCAAGGCGCCCCAAGGCGCCGCGCGCGGCCAACAAGGCATCCTGGGTAAAATTGAGCGTTTGGCGATAATGCGCCGACAGCAACGCATAACGGATTTCACGTCCCGAAAAACCGCGCTGCAATAACTCGCGCAACGTATGGAAGTTGCCGAGCGACTTGGACATTTTGCGGCCATCCACCACCAGGTGCGCGCAATGCATCCAGTATTTGACAAAAGGCCGCCCGGTAGCCGCCTCGCTCTGGGCGATTTCATCTTCATGATGGGGAAAGATATTATCAATTCCTCCGGTATGCAAATCCAGGCTCGGCCCGAGATATTTCATGCTCATCGCCGAACATTCGATATGCCACCCCGGCCGTCCGCGTCCCCATGGTGAATCCCAGGCCACTTCGCCGTCCTCGCTCTGCCATGCTTTCCACAACACAAAATCGGCCGCATTTTCCTTGTGATATTCATCCTGCGCAATCCGCGCGCCCGGCTTCAAGCCGGCCATGTCCAGGCGCGCCAAGCGTCCATAAGCCGGGAAAGCGGCAATACTGAAATAAACCGAACCGTCATCCGAACGATAGGCAACACCATTGCGCAATAAAACTTCGATTAACGCGATCATTTCCGGAATATGCGCCGTCGCGGCGGGATAATGTTCAGCCGGCTCGATCCGCAATGTCTTTAGATCCTCAAAAAACGCGGCCTTGTAAGGAACGGTCCAGGCATCAAGCGGCATGCCGGCGGCGCGCGCGCCGCGAATGGTTTTATCGTCAACATCGGTCAGATTCATCACCTGCGTCAGTTGATAACCCTGATAACGCAAATAACGGCGCAACAAATCTTCAAAGATATAGGCGCGGAAGTTACCGATATGCGCGTAATCATAAACCGTCGGCCCACATGTATACATGCGCACATGCGGCGGATTGAGCGGCTCAAACTCCTCCAACCCGCGCGTCAAAGTATTGTAAATTTTAAAAGCCATAGACCGGTCTCTTGAGCTAACTTCAAAACTCACGTTTTGAAAGAATTATTTTGACATTTCCTGCTCGACAGTTGCCACGGCCAGCGCGGCTATACCCTCGCCGCGCCCGATGGCGCCCATGCCTTCAAGCGTGGTGGCTTTCACCGAAACACGCCCCACATCCACGCCCAGTGTGTCGGCCAGCCTGCCGCGCATGGCTTCGCGGTAAGGCGCAATCCGCGGCGCCTCGGCCATCAAAGCAACATCCACATTCAAGACCCGCGCCCGATGCTGTTGCAGCCGCCCGACAACCAAACCGAGCAACGCGATACTGTCGGCATCCTTCCAACGCTGATCGGTATCCGGAAAATGCACACCAATATCGCCGTCAGCCACAGCGCCAAGCAACGCATCGGCAACGGCATGGCATAAAACATCGGCATCCGAATGACCGTCCAAACCAAGTTCATGCTCAATCAAGACGCCACCCAGGACAAGCCGCCGCCCAGCCGCGAAGCGGTGTGCGTCAAAACCAATTCCCGTCCTGACCATGGCGCTCATTTTTGCTCTCTAAACCAAACCCTGCGCCAGCATGGCATTGGCGATTTTACGGAACCCGGCGATATTCGCGCCCTTGACGTAATTCACAAAATCGCCTTCGCGTCCACAACTCACACAAGACTCATGAATGGCGCGCATAATTTCCGCAAGACGCCGCTCAACTTCCTCGCGCGGCCAGCTTAAATGCATGGCATTTTGCGACATCTCCAGGCCGGAAGTGGCCACACCGCCGGCATTGGCGGCCTTGCCGGGCGCAAAAAGAATTTTCGCCTCAAGGAACCGCTCCACCCCCGCCGGTTCGGTCGGCATATTGGCGCCCTCGCACACACAAAAACAACCATTGCGCAGAAGCGCCCCGGCCTCTTCCGCCGTGATTTCATTCTGTGTGGCACACGGAAATGCCAGATCACAAGGAATATCCCAGGGACGCTTGCCGGCCAAAAACCGGGCGCCGGGAAACTTTTCGGCATATTCCTCGATCCGGGCGCGACGCACGTTTTTAAGCTCCTTGACCCATTCAAGTTTCTCCTCATTCAAGCCGGCCTCATCGAAAACCGTGCCGGAAGAATCGGAAAGCGTAATCACTTTGGCGCCCAAATGCGTAAGTTTTTCGGCGGCAAATTGAGCCACATTTCCGGAACCGGATAGCGTTGCCGTCTTGCCCGCCAACGTCTGCTTGCGTGTCGCCAGCATTTCCTGAGCCAGAAAAACCGCGCCGTAACCGGTCGCCTCCGGGCGCATCAGCGAACCGCCCCACATAATACCTTTGCCGGTCAAAACACCGGTAAACTCATTGCGCAGCTTTTTATATTGCCCGAACAAATAACCGATTTCGCGGCCGCCCACGCCAATATCACCGGCGGGCACATCCGTATTCGGCCCGATATGCCGGAACAGCTCGTTCATAAACGCCTGGCAAAAACGCATAACCTCCCAATCACTGCGGCCTTTGGGATCGAAATCCGAACCGCCCTTGCCGCCGCCCATGGGCAAAGTGGTCAAAGCGTTTTTAAAAACCTGCTCAAAAGCCAGAAACTTGAAGGTACCGAGATGAACCGAAGGATGAAAACGCAAGCCACCCTTATAAGGACCAAGCGTGGAACTCATTTCGACACGGAACCCGCGATTGACATGCACCTCGCCGCGGTCATCAACCCAAGGCACACGAAAAGTAATCACCCGTTCCGGCTCGACCAGCCGCTCGAGGATTTTTTCAGTCCGATAGGCAGGCGTCCGGTCCACAACCGGCATAATGCTTTCAACCACCTCGCGCACGGCCTGATGGAATTCGTTTTCGCCGGGATTGCGGTCAATCACCTGCCGCATGAAGGTTTCCACGGCTTGATTCATGTTTTATATTCCTCAGCAATGATATCGTCTATGGCCCCTTCAAAAACCCGGATTGATTCGCGCAGAGCATCTTCCGCAATGGTCAAAGGCGGCGCAATCTTCAGGCATTCGCCGGCCAGACCGACCGGAGCAAACATCAGCAAGCCGCGCTGGAAGCAGGCCACATTAATTTTAGTGGCCAATTCCGGATTCGGCGTTTTCGTGCCCGGCTGCACAACCTGAATCCCGGCTACCAACCCTTTGCCATGGGCGCAGCCCAAAACATCCGGATATTTTCGCTGAATCCGGCAAACTTCCGGAATCAGAATCCTGCCCAACCTGGCCGCGCGTTCCACCAGGCGCTCTTTCTTCATAAGCTTGAGATTGGCAATAGCCGCCACAACCGGCAAAGGCGAACCGGAATGCGTCGAGGTCATTGAGCCGGGCGCATACAGATTCTGAATATCCTTGCGTCCAATCACGGCCGAAATCGGCAACGACGAAGAAATCCCCTTGCCGCAGGCAATCAAGTCCGGCTTGACTCCATAATGTTCAAAACAAAACATTTTGCCGGTGCGCCCGAAGCCGGCCTGAACCTCATCAAAAATCATGATGATATCATGTTGACGGCAAAAAGCCTGCATTCTTTTGGCGTATTCCACAGGCAAAAAGTCCGGACCAATCCCCTGATAGCTTTCCGTCATTATTCCGGCGATATCCTTCGGCGCAACACATCTTTCCTTGAGCGTTTTAAGAAAAAGATCGAAAGAAATATTTTCGTTTTTATAGCCATCAGGAAACGGCGCTTGAATGAAGGATGCGTCCGACTTGCCCAGCCAGCGTTTTTGTTTCTGCATGCCGCCGGCCAACTGCGCGCCCATGGTGCGGCCATGAAAAGCGTTTTGGAAGGAAACAAAAAATCTTTTTTGCGGGCCATGTTTTTCCAAAGCATAGGTTTTGGCCATCTTAATGCAATTTTCCGTGGCCTCGCTGCCCGTGCTCAGCAAAAACACACTGTAACGACGCGGATCCGGGGCAAGCGCCTGCAACATCTCGGTCAGTTCCGCGCGCCTTTCATGCACAAACACATAGGAAGCCAGAAGCCCCTGATCAACCACCGCCTTAAGCGCGCGGGAAATCTCCACACGACCGTGCCCGGAATTGGCGATCAAGACACCGGAAGACCAGTCTATCCAGCGGTTGCCCCAACGATCGCCAACAATAAAATTGTCGGCTTTATGCCAGACAATCGGCGGCTGACCGGACATTGAGCGCGGCTCGGAAGCCTGCAATTTCTTGAAGATCGGCAGAGACTGCGGCACCGGAATCTTGGTTTTAACAACACGATATTTTGTGCGTACACGGGGAACACTAACAGGCGTCAAATCATAAGTAGCCATCTTACAAAACACTCCCTTCATGTTTGGTGTTTGAAAGCGCCGTCTCTTTGCCGTTTTGCGGCAATTCGGCGCTCAACATGCAGCCACAACAGCAATCGCCAACACAACACAACCTTGCGCATTGCGCCAGCCACGCCTTAGTCATACCATTTCTGAAGCCATTGGCAAACACAAAAATACTCGGCGCGTGGAAGTTTTTCAGGACAGAGTCAATTTACGCTTTTACAAAACGGCAAAAATCATTATAGTGCCCATTTGGCATCAAAACAATATTGAAGGGGCAATCATGGATGGGCAGGCAATACAATTAAACGAAATTATCCGATCCGGGAACGCCGCGATTCCGAATATGTTGTCGCGCCGCGGGCGTGAGATTTATTTTCCAAAGCTGGGTATTTTGTCGCAATCAGCCCAGGCCAAAAGCGCCCAAATCAACGCTACAATCGGAATTGCCCTTGAAGAGGACGGCACGCCAATGCGCCTGCAATGCGTCATGAGCCGCCTGAATCTTGCGCCGGCACAGGCCTTAAATTACGCGCCCAGCCCAGGCAGCGCCGAATTGCGCGCGACATGGAAAAAAATGCTGCTGCAAAAAAACCCGCTGCTGGCCGGCAAATCGTTCGGTTTGCCTGTTGTAACCAGCGCCTTGACACACGGTCTGAGCATATGCGGCTATCTGTTTTGCGATCCCGAAGACGAGATAATTCTGCCCGACCTCTTCTGGGAAAATTACACGCTCATTTTTTCCAATGCCTACGGCGCCAAGCTGCGCGCCTTCCCGGCCTTTACGGCAGCCGGCGCCTTTAACACAGCCGGACTACGCGAAAGCCTCATCAACAGCAAACAGGGCAAGAAAATTGTTCTGCTCAATTTCCCTAATAATCCGGCCGGCTATACGCCGCAGGAAGAGGAAATGCGCGCAATTGCCGCAACGCTTACGGAGGCCGCGCAAACCGGACCATTGGTTGTAATCATGGACGACGCCTATTTCGGACTGGTCTATGAACCGGATGTCTTCAAGGAATCGCTCTTCAGCCTGATCTGCGATGCGCACCCCAACCTGCTGGCCGTCAAACTGGATGGGCTGACCAAGGAAGATTATGTCTGGGGGTTCCGCGTGGGCTTTTTGACTTTCGGCTCGCGCGGCGCTTCGCCGGCCGTCTATGAAGCGCTGGAGGCCAAAACGAGCGGAGCAATCCGCGGATCAATCTCCAATGCCTCCAATCTGGGCCAGTCTTTATTGACCGCCGCTTACGCCGAGCCGGCCTATGCGCAAGAAAAACACGCCAAATTCAACCTGCTCAAAGCGCGTTACGAAACGGTCAAAAAGATTTTGAGCGAACATCCGGAATATGCCGCGTATTTCCGGGCCTTGCCTTTCAATTCCGGTTATTTTATGTGTATCCGCCCTGAACAGGCGGATCCGGAAATGCTGCGTCAAAAACTGCTGGCCGATTATTCGACGGGCGTCATCGCCATGAACGGCATGATTCGCATCGCCTTTTCCGCCACGCCCATGTCGCAATTGCCTGTATTGTTCGACAACATTTACCGCGCCGCCCGTGATCTGGCCGACGCATTCAAAACATCCGCGAAGGGCGCATGAGTCCATGCCTTACGAAGTATTGGTATTAAAACATTTTTATTTGATGAATTAAAACC
>CAZMFH010000112.1:0-8139 GCA_964565485.1 uncultured Verrucomicrobiota bacterium
ATTTAAACGCGCGCCACCCTGACCGGATTGGACATTGCGAAAAACCGCCGAAAGCTTCAGGCGCGGCCACGTTACCGGCATTGACGGCTGCGCCGCTCCGGCAAGCACGGGCGCCGGCTCAACAGGTTCCGGCGCGGCATCTGCCGGCGGAAGAGGCGGCACATCATGCTGCGCATTATTAACAGAAGGCGGCATCGCCGGCGGAAGCGGAGTTTCCACAACCGGCGGCGGAACCACCGCCGGCTGTGGCGGCACACCGGCATCCGCCGCCAAACCGGGTAATTTTTCCGGAACAGGAATTTGCTCCTTGACCCGGGCAATGATTTTGCCCGGCGCAAACAACGGCTCCACCCCGCTAAACTTTTGCACAAAAGAAATCGCCAGAACAATCATCCAGGCCAGGAGGCAGCAAAAAATAAAAATGCCGCCGATTTTTTTCCAGGGCGCCGTCCCCGATTCGCGCGCAAGCGGCTGCGGCGGAGTAAAACGCGGCCCGGACTGACCGCCCGCCTCAGGAGCGGATTGCGGCGCGCGCGCCTGAAGAGCCGGTCTGGAAACAGCCGGGGCAGACTCCGCCGGAGGTTCGCTTTCCGGAGCGGAAGCAACCGGCATGGCCAAAGGCGCCGGCGATGAACCGACTGCGCCGTCATTATTTTCTTCCTGCTGTCGCTTCAAGGCATCCTGGATCAAACTCATGTCTCCCCCTCCAACTGTTGTATGGCTTTTAAAACGCATGCGCCGTCTATCTTGAGTGTGCGCGCCACATAGCCCGCCAGCAAGGCAACATCGCAGACGGCATTGATCAGGCGCGGAATCCCGCCGGAATACGCATAAACACGGCGCACCGCATCGTCATTAAAAATCGGATCGCCGGACCAACCCGCCTTTTCCAACCGATGTTCAATGTATCTTTTAAGCTCCTCTTTCGTCAAAGGAAAAAGATGATAGCGCACCGTAATGCGCTGCCGCAACTGCCGCAACTCCGGCGCCGCCAGACGCTGCTTCAATTCCGGCTGGCCGCAAAGCACAATTTGCAAAAGCTTGTGCTGATCAGTTTCCAGATTGGACAACAAGCGAATTTGCTCCAAGACGGAGGGCGCCAGATCCTGAGCCTCGTCAATAATCAAGGCCACATTATTGGAAGAACGCAACTGTTCCAGCAAAAAAGCGTTCAGAGTCTCCAGATAAGCCAGACGGTCGCGGCCCTTGACCGTCAAACCAAAATCATGCAAAATCGCCCGTAACAACTGATTTTCGGTCAACCACGGATTGAGCACCAGCGATGTTTTGATTGTCGGCGCAAGCGAGGCCAGCACGGCCCGGCAAATCGTGGTTTTGCCCGCCCCCACTTCACCGGTCAGCTCGATGAAACCCTTGCGATTTTCGATGCCATAAACGAGATGGTCAAAAGCTTCGCGATGATGCTGGGCAAAAAACAGGAAACGCGGGTCCGGCGTAATATTGAACGGCGCTTCTGTAAAACCATAAAATTTCAAATACATAACACCGCCTTTAATGCGCTTCCTGTCCGTGCTTACAAAAAGAAACATCGCGCAACAAGATGGGCGTCCAGACATCCGCCGGCGCCGGATGCGCGCGACCGACCGTCTCGAGTTCGTTTAACCGCTCGGCTATCCCGTTGCGTTTTGGGAAAAGCTCAAGCATGGCGCGATAAGACGCCTTGGCCGCCTCAAGCTCACCGGCGTTTTCATACAAAAGTCCGCGATAAAGCAACTGCTCGGCGCGATCCAAACGCGCCTGATCAGCGTCCGCTCCGGAATCGGCCAGCCAGAGCCGTCCGGCAATATCGAAAGCGCGCGCCGCTACGGATAAACGTCCGCGTTTCAAAGCCAATTTGGCAATTTCCTGCTGAATCCGATAATCACGCGGATTATGACGCCATGCCTCCCGCAACACGTTTTCCGCCAATTCGGGTTGCCCGCCTTCCCCAGCCAGGCAAAAAGCGGCCATCAGATACGCCGCGACATTGCCCGGATCAACCTGCACGGCAAAAGACAACCAGGGCATGATTTCATTGACGCTTTGATCGTGCAAATGAGCATGCTCGCCCGGCGTAATCGCAGCGCTCAGCCGGACGAAAAAATCACTGAAAGCCTTGGGACGATAATGCGCAACCCCCCGATGGAAAGCACGATCGGCTGAATCAATCAGAACATCGCCCAAAACCACGCGGCTGTTTCCCAGTAAACGCGTCAGCGCAGCGCGTTCCGGCAGTGCGCCCAAATGGCGGCTGTCCGGCGGCTGCTGCGCCAACAGACATGCTAAAATGAAAACCGCCGTCCACATGGTTAAAACCACCGGTAAAATCCGCCAATCCGGGCCGATCAAACGCGCTTTCACATTATTGTCCCCCGCGCAAAGCGGCGTTTGCGGTATCCCAGCCAGCCCAGAAACAAAATCAGCGCCGTCCAGCAAGCGCCGTAGGTCAGCGCCAAAGCAACAGCCGAACCGGCGGCTGGCGGCCAGTCATAAATCAAACGCCGGCGCATATCCAGAACTTCCAGATGCGGCAATAAATAATAAACCAGCATTAATCCGGTTTGCCCCAAACCACGCGCATGCAACGCCAGATCAGGTGCCCGCGGCAGAACCAGCCATGCCGACAGACTGACCACATAAGTCATGACCGCCGCCGCATCCGCATGCAGGCGTGTCGAAAAGGCAATGGCCATGGCCGCAAGCAAACCGAGAAAAACAAAATGCAATCCCAGCGCCTGCGCCAAAGCCAGCCCGTTCAACGCGCCGCCGCGCGCCAAAACCACCACCAGCAAAATGCCATAAAAAAGCGTCGTTGCCGCCACAGCGCCCAGCCAAACTCCCAACCATTTGCCGAGCAGCACCTGCCCGCGCCGAACCGGTTTGGCCAGCAAGGCAAAAACCGTGCCGCGCGTTTCTTCCTGCGGCAACTGCCGCGCGCCAAGCGCCGTCGCCAAAATCCAGCTTGCGCCCCAGATCAACAACAAACCTATTTCCTTGATATAAATCACCAACCGCCCCAAACCGAACACATTGAGCATCAGCAGCGCTCCAAGAAAAACCAGCAGCAGAATCAAGAGAACATAAAAATCCTTGCGGCGCAGCATTTCCAGCCAAACCACCCAGGCCAATGTCAAAATTTGCCTCATGCCGTTATCCTGACAAAATAGTTTTCCAGTGTTTCTCCCGCGCGCGCCAGATCGGCCACGCGCCCTTCGGCCACAAGCCGTCCGGCGGCCAAAATCCCGACACAATCACAGACGCGTTCCACTTCGGAAAGCTCATGCGACGAAAAGAAAACCGTCTTGCCGCGCGCGCGCAAACCGGTCAGGATGCGGCGCACACTGATGCGTCCAACAGGATCAAACCCGCCGGTCGGCTCGTCAAGAATGATCAAATCCGGATCATTGATCAAAGCCTGCGCCAACCCGATTCTTTGTAACATTCCGCGCGAATAACCCGCCATGCGCCGGTCACACGCTTCAGTCAATCCAACCTGTTCAAGCAGATCATCCACATGCCGGCGCATGGCCGCCCCGCTCAATCCAAAAAGACGCGCCGCCATAAACAACAATTCACGTCCGGTTAAAAACCGGTAGGTATCCGGATGCTCCGGCAAAAACCCGATCCGGCGGCGGGCAATTGCATGGCGCACATCCACGCCAAATATCCGCGCCACACCGGCAGTCGCCTCAACAAACCCAAGCAAAACATGCAGAGTGGTTGTTTTCCCGGCGCCGTTGGGGCCGAGAAAACCGTAGATTTTGCCGAGCTCCACGCTTAAATTCAAGCCCTGTAGCGCGCGCACCATGCCCCGCGAGGTTTTAAAATCAACCACCAGATTTTGAATATCAATGGCTGTATTCATCGCAACGGATAAGGAATCCCCAATAAACGCCTTATAGCGCGAAAATATTTTTGGCGCTCACGCGCGACAAAGCGGAGCTCGACTGCGGCCCGCCCAAGCAAGCCCTTGAAATCCAGGCCGGCGGCGGCGCCAAGATGCTTGGCGGCTGCCAGACCATCGTCCGGATCAAGCGCGTTCAATTCACCCAAATTTTCTTTGATGTGCCGATAGGCGGCACGAAAAGGCATGCCGCCGGCAACCAGTTCCAGAGCGCGCTGAGTCGCAAAAACAGCCGGACAGAAAGCGCGCCTTAAAGCCTCCGGTTTAACCCGCACTCCGCGCATAAGCGGCAACATCACGCGCAAACTTGAAGCAACCGTTTGCAAACCCTGCAAAAAGGGCGCCTTGGTTTCCTGCAAATCGCGGTTATAGCCGCTGGGCAAGCCTTTAATCACAGCCAAAACCCCCAGTTCGGCCGCCGCCAGTCCGGCGGCGCGCGCGCGCAACAACTCCAGCACATCCGGATTGTTTTTCTGCGGCATGATACTGCTGCCGGTACAAAATTCACGTGGCAACTCAAAATAAGCAAATTCCGGCATTGAAAACAAAATCAAATCTTCCGCCAGGCGCGAGAGCGTGATCATTACCTGCGTCAAAGCGGAAAGCACAACGGCTTCCAACTTTCCGCGCATATTGGAAGCATGTAAAACATTATGAATCGGCCGCCGGAACCCCAAAAGCCCGGCCACCCGTTTGCGGTCAAGCGGCAACGGCACACCGTAACCTGCCGCCGAACCAAGCGGGCATTGATCGGCCAGCTCATACGCGCATTTCAAAAGCGCAAGATCATCCAAAAGCCCTTCGCCGAAAGCGGAGGCCCAAAGACCAACCGAACTTGGCATGGCCGGCTGCAAATGCGTCCGCCCTACCATTGGCACGGCGCGCTGGCGCAGCGCCAGCCGCAGCAGAAAGGAGCTCAACTCAATCGTCGCCGCCATAATCTCCAGCAACTGTTCTTTGGCAAAAAGTCTTAAATCAACCGCCACCTGGTCATTACGGCTGCGGCCGGTATGAATTTTGCGCCCCAAATCGCCCAGCCTGTCGGTCAAACTCCGCTCAACGGCCAAATGCACATCCTGATCCTGCAGGGTGATCCGGAATCCGCCCCGGCGCGCGGCAAGCATAATGCGCGCAAGTTCCGCCACAATTCTGGAAGCATCGCGTTTTGAAAAAAGCGGCGGACGCAAGGGCATTTCGGACAGCATCACTGCATGCGCTGCCGATCCGATGCAATCCGCATCCAAAAGACGCCGATCCAATTCAATATCCTGACCGGCAGTATAGGCCAGCACCTCCTCTTGAACCATGCCAACGGTTGTCTGCCGCACAATCTGCTTGCGTTTAGCTGCCATATTTATCCTTCCCCGGACTGTCAGAACCGGTCTTGTTTCCCCAGCCCGGCAGAGCCTCCATTCTTCTACTGGTACATTCTTATCTTTTCACTCAGAAAAGCCTTGAATTGTTCAGTAATTTTCGCGACCGGCGTTAAACCCAACAACCACCCGGCTTTCTTCCAGTTCAAAACGACTGATCCCGACCAGGATGGCGCGGTCGGGTAATAAAGCCATGCGTAACGGTTCCAAAAACATACCGGCCAAATAAGCAGCCGGCCCCGGCAAAGGCAAATGCCCCATGCGCCCGCCGCGCGCCACCCAGGCGATGCGCCCCTCTTCCATAATCGGCAGAATATTTATCTCATGAGTCAGTTTCAGCGGACCGAAAGATCTGCGCCCGAAAGTTACCGGACCCCACATTGAAACCGAATGCAATACAATCGCGCCGGGCCGGAAACGGGCCCGGACGGAAATCAAAGACACCCCGCGCATGCCGGAAGCGTGGTTGAAATCTTTTTTGCGCAAAAGCGAGCCAAACAAGGCATTGGCTTCACGCTCATGAAACACCTGCGGCGCAAGCGCCGATCCGCGCATTAACGCATTGATTTTTTTATAGACCTGCTGCACATCGGATTCCGTCCATTTTGCGCTCGTTCCCTCTGCCGGCCACAAGGCCAGCGCCAGACAAAGACCAAAACATCCCAGCAAAACCGCCAAAACAACAAACCATCCGCGCGCGCCGCCGGCAACTTCCGACTTAAAAGCGCTCTTGGGCAAACTCTTCAAATCAAGCTTGCCTCGGCACTGCACACAAAAGAGATGCCCCATTTGATTACGGCAACCGCAATTTGGACAGATAATCATACGGCTTTGTCATGTTTTGGCGGCGCCGGATGCCTTGTCGGATTTGACCGGCGCAACCGGTTTGGCTGCTTCCTTAGCAACATCCTTGGCCTTGGCCGGAGCAGAATCGCTCTTTTCCGCCGCCGATTGTTTTCGGTAATGATCGCTGCGATAATCCGTTTGATAGAAACCGGAACCCTTGAAGATAATTCCAGAACCGCGCCCGATCAAGCGGCGCGCTTTTTTTGCTCCGCATTTCACGCAAACACGCAATGGTTTGGCGGTAATACTCTGAAAAGCTTCAAACTGATGACCACAAGCCCGGCATTCATATTCATAAGTTGGCATAATAACAATATTCCTCCTTGCTTGAAATATATAACATATTGCGCAAATTATAGCATTAGAAATGTGGTATGGTTCATTTCGAGGCAACACATTTTTGGGTAAATTGAAGGTGGCATAGGCATTCCTGCCTGTGTAATGTCTGTTTCACCCAACCTTTCACCCAACTTTCACCCAACCTTTTATCCTTGTCCTCCGCCCCTTCTTCACGCCGCGGTTTCTTAAAATGAACGAAAAATTCGCCACTTCCGATGTGGCGAATTTAAGATTTTAGCGCGGACGGCGGGACATGATGAAAATATCGCGCAAGGCCTGTTCGCCGGCGGCAGCCAGCCAACGCTCCTCGAAATCACCCGCTTGCATTACCTGCGCGATGGCCGCCAGGCAACGCAAATGGAAGTTGCGCTCATCTTTCGAGCCCAACAACATGATTATGGCGCGAACATCCGGCGCTTCCGCGCTGAAATAAACACCCGCTCTGGCGCGCGCAATCAACATATCAAACGATTTGGCGCCCTCGATAATCACATGCGGTATCGCCAAATGCGGCGTCAAAACAGTGGAGCTTTCCTGCTCGCGCGCCAGCAAAAGCGCCAACAACTTTTCCTGATTGATCAGCATGCGCGGACCCATCTTTTCCGCCACCCGGCTGAAAAACACCTCTTTGCTGATTTGCTGATCAAAATCCAAAACCGGACTATGCTCAGTCATCTCATCAAACCGGTCCACCACAATCTCATCGCGTTCGAGAACGATTTCCTTCAATTCCGCTTCAAGCGTGCCGTTCACCAGTTCGCGCGCTGTCAGACGCTGCACCAGATGCAGAAAAGCCGACTCGCTTTGGGCGCGCTTACGGCCATAAAACCAATAAACGCAAAATCCCAGCGTGGCCAGAACTGCGCTGATCGCAAAACCTTCCTCGCGCATTTCAAAAAGCACAAAAGCAAATCCAAGCAATCCGACGATTTGCAGCCAGGGATAAAGCGGAGCGCGGAAAGCCGGCCGATAATTTTGAACCCTGCTCTCGCGCAGGATAATCACCGAAACAATCGCAAACATGTTCGTCAAAATCAACCCGATGGAGGCGGCTTCAACTAAAATGCGCAAATCAATAAAGAGCGGAACGAGAATCATAACGCTGGTTGTCAGAATCGCCGGATAAGGCGTTTGAAACCGCGCGCCAACCTTGCCGATCAGCGGCGGCAGCATGCCATCGCGAGCAAGCGCCAGCAAATAACGCGAGCCGGCCATGATGCCGGCATTGGCCGTCGTCAGAAAAGCCAAAGCCGCCGCCCCCGCCAGCGCCAAGCCGCCCCAGCGCCCCATGACCGCCGTGGCGCCATCGGAAATCGGGGTCAAGGTTACGCCAAGTTGTTCGGGTTTCAAAACGCCGACGGTCACAAAAACCACCAACGCATAACATACGCTTATCAGCACCAGCGATAAAATCATGCCCGCCGGCAAAACACGCCCTGGATTGCGCACTTCTTCGGCCACACTCGCCACCTTAAGCACACCGCCATAAGCCACAAAAACCAAACCAGCCGTCGAAAAAACCGATCCCAGCCCCGCCGGCGCAAAAGGCTCAAAAAGCGCCGCGCTGACCGCCGGCAACCCCCGCAAACAATACAACAACATCAAAGCCAGCAGCGCAAACACCAGCCCAACCTGAAGTCGAGCCGCCTCTTTCACACCCAACAAGTTAATCACAAT